>NZ_JAMSKZ010000024.1:0-31995 GCF_023806725.1 Lactiplantibacillus sp. C232 | reverse complement strand
ACTCGCTTTCAATTGGTTTTGGTCGACTTGATTGTAGCACAGGACGATATGTCCTTTTGTTGTACATAAAAATAGTGTTGATGGATTTTATCCATCAACACTAAATATCATAGACCCGTTTTTAATGATTAGTCTTTGTGGTGTTTTTTAATGATAGTTACTAATTTCAATCAAGTTGTTATCAGGATCACGAACATACAGTGACGTCAACTTTCCGTGGGCACCAGTTCTTTCAACCGGCCCGGTAATCACATCCACGAAATAACTCTTTAAGTGATGCTGAATATCATCAATATTATCCTTCGCAATCAAGCAAAGATCTGCACTGCCGGGTGTCGGCTTAGCCGCAATGGGTTGGTGTGGCTGGTTAGTGGTCTGAAAGTTAATTTTTTGTTTACCCACTAAGACAGCTTGGCGGTCACCATCGAAGGTCACAATGGGAAGGTCAAATACTTCATGGTAAAACCGTAATGACCGTGCAATGTCAGTAACGGTTAGGGTCAAATGATCGATATCGCGAATATTCACAAGCTCAAATCCCTTCAAAAATAATTCATTATTAAACGTGTCGTACTCATCAGATTTGGCATGAACCATGATTAAAATGTACCAGTTGTGTAAGTTCAAAAGCAGCCAGCTTTAGGCCCGCTGGAAAACGTGCGAGTTAGCGTAAACATGCTTTGCTGGTTCGTCCTACGCCGACTTCCAGGCATTTCCGTCAATTGCTGGAACGCGGTGGACACAGATTTAAGCCGCAACCCACGTCTTAAATACTTGTCTTCCACTAACCAAGCAAAGGACGCTTGCTAAGTGGAAT
The DNA here is from genome assembly GCF_023806725.1 of Lactiplantibacillus sp. C232. Lineage (NCBI taxonomy): Bacteria > Bacillati > Bacillota > Bacilli > Lactobacillales > Lactobacillaceae > Lactiplantibacillus > Lactiplantibacillus sp. C232. Next base: position 31,178 of record NZ_JAMSKZ010000024.1, on the reverse strand, counting down.
TTCACCGCTGAGCATTGGCCGAAACGCCTTCCAGTCGGGACAGTATTCGAATGGCTGACGGTGATGTACCCAACCTTTGATGGACTTATCATTGTTCCTCATAAACGGTAATTTTGTTAATTAACTGTCAGTCTGAAAGTGATATTGTGGGAGATCACTATTCCTCAAGCGGCATAGTAATAATCGAACGTCTCGACAAAGTGGTTAATGGAACCCTGACGTTTCGTTTGAGGTTCCGGTATCAAAATAGTCAGCGACAAATTTTACCAAGTTAAGTGGCCGTTAATCTGCCATTCGAGGGGGTTCCCAAAACGTGTTCGGTGCCACTAAAGCCTGTGCTTGCTATGCCGACGGACAAATGCCAAAACCACATTAATCTGTTGGCCAGGCAATACTCGGCTTCAACCCGTGGCCCCTCACAGGCTTGAGACTGGAGGGGCTGGGTGACAATGCTCAGTAGCCAAATTATTCTTAGTCGGAAGTGTCTTTCTTCCGGCTTAGAATAAGACTCGTATTTGAGATGACGCGGGTTATGCGTTAGCTCAAATCGACGTCGGCTGCGTTCCAGCAATTGTCACCCAGCCCCGGAGGTCGGCATAGGACGCGCAACGGCTGACGAACAGCAATCTAACTGGTACGTTTTAATCATGATTCATGCCAATAATAATGAGTATAAGACGGTGTTATTCAGTATACCACGATTGATAATGGGACGGATGTGACCGTATTTGGGAAGCAACTCAAAAAATAACAACTGTAACCGTTCACACCGGACGCGACTTTTGACAATGCTTGCTTTTCATAGTAATGTAGGTGTTACTATAAGAAGGAGGGCTATTCGTGATAACAATTCGACCAGCCGATCAAGACGACGCGGGCCAGATAGCACCGCTAATTAATATGATTTTTGATGAAATGCAACTTGAGGAACTAGACGACATTCCTGAACCTGACTTAGAGCAGGCCATTACTGCCGCTTACCGGACACCTGATTATTTGTCTGGTAAGGCAACGACGGTAGTGGCCGAGGCCGATGGTCAAGTGGTCGGGGTAGCGTTTGGTTATCCTGACAAAAATGAGGACGCGGTGGACGACGTGTTAGCACGAGTTACTGCGAATAATGATGCGTTTGGTTCAGCATTTGAAGCTGAAGCTGAAAGTTATGAGCACGAATGGTACCTGGATTCGATTGCGGTCGACCCGAATTATCAGGGTCATGGGATTGGCGGGAAGTTACTCGCCGCCCTGCCAAGATACGCGCGACAAGCTGGTCAAAAGCGGATTGGTTTGAACGTTGACATGGCTAATTTAGGAGCTAAGAAGCTCTATGACCGTTATCATTACGAATCGGTAGGAATTAAGCCTATCGGTGATCGGATGTACTTCCATATGCAATATGAACTAGATAAAGACTTGGTGCTAGCTTAGTATCAGGGCTATCGCAACGGGCCTCGTGATATGACGGGGCCCGTTTTAATACGGGTCAAAATGAAAGTGTAGGTTGAAAACAACATGGCTTTACTAGAAGTAACGGATTTATCGCAAAGCTTTGCGGACCGTAAATTATATGACGATGCGAATTTTACGCTGGAACGAGCGGATCATATGGGTATCGTTGGTCAAAATGGGGCGGGTAAGAGTACCCTAATTAAGATTTTAACTGGCCAGATCTTACCATTATCTGGTCAGATCAAGTGGCAGCGCAACGTTCGAACTGGCTATCTGGATCAATACGCCGATATTCCAGCCGGCATGACGCTATACGCCTTTTTGAAAACGGCTTTTCAACGCTTGTATGATTTAGATGCGCAGATGCAACAACTTTATGCGGATTATGCTGAAAAGATGGATGACCAGTTATTGGAACGTGCAGGTCGGATTCAGGAGACCTTGGAAGCCAATAATTTTTATGATGTTGAGACAGAAATGGAACGGGTAATTACCGGACTAGGATTAGATGAAATCGGTCGGGATCACGTCATCAGTGAGATGTCTGGTGGTCAACGGTCGAAGATCATCTTGGCTAAACTATTGCTGGAAAACCCGGATGTGATTATTCTTGATGAACCGACGAACTACCTCGATACGGCGCATATCAGTTGGTTGGAAGATTATTTGAACGGCTTTGAAGGGGCCGTTATGGTGATCTCTCATGACTATGATTTCTTGCAACAGGTCACAAACTGTATTTGTGACGTGGCATTCGGTAAAATTATTAAGTACCGGGGCGATTTTAAAGCGGCTATGCGGCAAAAAGAAGCGCGTAAGGAAGCCCAACTGAAGGCGTTTGAAAAGCAACAAGTTGTGATTGAAAAAGCCGAAAAGTTCATTCGCAAGAACAAGGCCGGTTCAAAGTCAACGATGGCGAAGTCACGGGAAAAGATGCTATCGCATTTGGATCGGGTTGATCCACCGAGTGAAAATGAACACGCCAAGTTTGCCTTTCCATACCTTGATACGGGTTCTCAAAATGCATTGAGTGTGACGAAGCTGTCTGTTGGGTACGGAAAGCCGTTGTTGGAACCCGTAACTTTTACGATGACCAACGGTGAAAAATTAGCGTTTAAGGGCTTTAATGGGGTTGGTAAATCAACTTTGATCAAGTCAATTTTAGGTGTAATTCCAGCGTTAAGTGGTAAGTCAGATTTTTCGCCATCTGCTAAAATCAATTATTTCAATCAAGATTTGGAATGGGATAACCCACAGTTGACACCGTTACAGACGATTCAAAATGAATACCCTACGATGTTACCGAAGACAATTCGGACTAAGTTGGCTAAGTGTGGGATTAATGCGGCGAATGCGATGAAGCCAATGCACTTACTCAGTGGGGGCGAACAGACTAAGGTTAAATTAGCCTTGCTTGAATTGGTTCCAAGTAACTTCTTAATTATGGATGAACCAACGAACCATTTGGACGATGAAACTAAAGAAGGCCTCAAGCGTGCATTACAGGCTTTCCAAGGTAATCTAATCTTGGTTAGTCATGAGAGCAGTTTTGTGAATGGCTGGGTTGACAAGGAATTGAACGTCGAGAAACTCAGTTTGAAAGAACGACAAGGCTAATTCTTATCCTTTTTAATAGCAGTCCATGCTTGGGCTTGTCTGTGGATAGACATTCAAGCATGGACTGTTTTTGGATGTCCTGATTAGGAGAAAATTATTGTTAGCTGACTAGTTAATTTGAAAATGGACTGCTGGCGATTCAGTAATTATTGGACCGTCAGCGCGCCATTGTCCCCATCGGTAATCGCTAAACCCAAAAAGGCCGTTAATTTGTAAATCGGGAACGAATTTACAAATTAACGGCCTTTTGGGAACAATTATTAATCCGTTAGTAATTGACTTTCAACCGTGGTCTGGTCGCGACCGGCCTGCTTGGACTGATAGAGGTAGTCGTCAACGCGGACGAACCAATCAGTGAAAGTCTGGTCGGTTGGTTGCAATTCTGAAATGCCAATTGAAACGGTCACGTTCAACGTTTGAACGTTAAATTTGATTGGTACTGTTTTCAGTTTACGCTGAATCGTACGCATTATTTGACCAGCTTCAAGCGCTGAGATGCCACGAAAAATGATGACGAATTCTTCACCGCCATAGCGGAAGATCTGACCGTGAGTGCTGCGCTGATTAAGTTCAAGTTCAACAAAATGCGCCACGTGTCGGAGTACGGCGTCGCCAGCCAGATGGCCGTACTGATCGTTAAAGGCTTTAAAGTGGTCAATATCGAACATGACCATAGTGACGGGCCCCATTTGATGGTGCTGATACGCGGCAAACACTTCACGCGCATGCGTGTCAAAGCTGGCGCGGTTACGAATACCGGTTAATTCATCGTAATTGACTTGTTGATCAAAGGTGAGCACTTCATTGAAAAACTTTTGGACGCGATTGACTGCTAAACGAATCAACCACATGTAAAGGACAAAGGCTAGAATGATGACGAGTGTATGGCTCAATTTGAACGGATGAACTGACCAAATAACGCCCCACCAAGTGCCACTATATAGTATTTGGAACAGGAGATACTTCCATTGAGTAGCGTGTAATTCTTGATAGTTATGAGTAATATAGACGACTGTACTAATCAAGATAATGGCCATGGCCAGAAAAACTGGCAGGTACTGCGTGCTGTGGCCCAACCAGATGGCCTGACCATAAATGAACAATGGCATTAACAGGTTAATAATTTCAACGGCCAGGTTGCGCATGGTGTTAAGGCTGAACAGAAGAATCGTTAATTGAACCGTTGCGTAGGTCCAACTGATAATGCTACCTGAATTCAGCGTAATGAATATTTGTCGTAATAGGATCATACTAATGAGGACACTTAAAGCCTCGGCACCATGGGCCCCAATAGTCCAATATCGATTTTGACGACGATGGACCTGTTGCTCTAGGAGGTAGGTCAGAATGGTCATTAGGGTGATCAGGCCAATTGTAATGAGAATGACAATTAGCATTTTGATATTAAAAAGATCTCGGCCTAAGCTCGATAGCGTAAGTAGATGTAACACAGTGCGCCCCCATAATTGTTGCGTTTAATTAATTTGTCCTTTAATCATAACACGTTACGCAGGTAACTGTTAACAGCAGTTTGCAATAATTTAAAAATCATCAAACAGTCTTTACTGAAAAATAACCTAGTCTTTACATAAATATGATGATGATTTAGGCCTCAATACGGCATACTTACCATGTAAGGTTAGATAGCAAACGCAATAAAAAGGAGTTTGTAAAATGCTGCATGGAACGTTCTATGGTGTGATCTTGATTAGTTTCTTGATTGGTATCGGCGTGCAGTGGTATTTTCGTGAATACTTTCAATTATTAGTGTTCGGCCATAGTGTTGAGATTTTATTTATGATGGTATTAGGTTGGTACCAGTTCGGCATGCTCGTTTTACTACCGCTGTTAGTTTTATGGGGAATTGGACTTGGTGCAATTTATGTGATGAACCGATTCGCGTAATTAGTTTGTGTCGTGGAGGTGCCCAATGAGACGATGGTTTGTGAGTTACACGCTAGGAATGATTGTTGGTGCGGTGTTATTTTTGTGTAGTTTAGTTGCCATTCATTGGTTGGGACCACAATTATGGGTGGGCGTGGCTTTAGGTGGGAGTCTATTGGTAGGCTGTAATATTGGCTTAGAAGTTCTCAAGCGTCATTATCAAGTGACGACACCACAAGCGATTTTTAGGTTATTGAATTGGTCCTGAGGTGCCCATAACTGATAGTTGGGTTTGATTTGAAGCGGGCTACCGATCTCTGACATTGCAATTGGAATTCATTAAATAGGCGCATCGAGAAACTAACATGGTTTCTCGGTGCGCCTATTAAGCTACAGTTTCCCTGTGCATGCGGATTAATGATTAATTTTAGACATGTCGTGATCATCGGGCAACGTGAGGCCACGGTTAGGGACACTTGTTGAAAAGACGATCTGAGTACTCGTTTTTCCAAATGTTTGTAATTGGTTGACAAACTCGTCTAATGCCTGCGTTGATTCGAAAATCACTTTCAAAATTTGAGAGTATTCACCCGTGATACAGTCACATTCCAGAATATTAGGAATGCCGGCAACAAATGGGTAAAAGCGCTCCTTTTGCGTTGGTTCAAGTTGGAGTTGAATATAGGCTTTTATGTGGTAATTGAGCTTTTCAAAGTTAAGATTTGCTTGATAGTCACGAATGATGCCACTCTTTTTCAGACGAGTGATGCGAGCGGAAATTGCGGGCGAAGAAATGAAGCATTGATCGGCGAGCGCTTTTAAGGAGATTCGCGCGTCGGCCTGCAAGGCGTTCAAAATCTTCAAATCGGTTTTATCCATCGTTAAAACGCCTCCTAAGTAATTATTAGTATCATAGCATACTTTCACAGTGATTTTTAATATTTAGTGTAAAGTTTCTACTGAAAGGATAGCTTCTTAACGTGCCGAGGTGCCACGGCGGTGGGGGGCGATCGATTAAAGTTAAAATCACTTCAAGGTTTGACCAGGAAGCCAGACGTGGTTCCGGAGATATGGTAAACTGAAAAAATGAGGTGACTAGAATGCAATCAACACGGATTATTGCGGCCGTTGCGAACGTGTGGCGGCAGCCAAACAATACGTCCATCGATACTCCGGCACTAGCAAATGTCGGCTTACAACCATGGTTGGCGCAGTTATCAGATGAAGATACTGTGGCTTTGGAACGCGACAATCGCATCGTGACGCAGGCGTTATTTAACGACGTCTTTTTAGTCGAACAGTTTGTCAATGGCTGGGCCTATGGTTACGTTGTTAATCAGGCCGACTCCCGGCATCCACAGGGGTATCCAGGATGGGTATGGGCGGCGCAATTGTCGACCGTCCCATTGCCGGTTCAAACTGGGCCGATGATTACGATACGGCGTGGCTTTACGCCGTTACTATGCTTAGATGGCCGTACGTTCTTAAATCTTAGCCTTGGAACGGAACTACCCGTTATTAGTAGCAAAGATCATCGTTATTATACGGTCCAGACCCCACTCGGAACGGGCAAAATTGCAAAACGTGCGACGCAGTTTGCATTTAGAACCGCGCGCTTGACACCGGGAGCGACACTCGTTCGACTCGGTGAAGAATTCTTGGATTTACGCTACCTATGGGGTGGCATCAGTGCTTATGGTTTCGATTGTTCTGGATTCGTCTATACCTTGCATCGCAGTCTAGGTATTCGCTTACCGCGCGATGCTCAGGATCAGATCAAGCAAGGAGTGGCGGTCGACATAGCAAATGCCCAGCTTGGGGATCTGTGTTTCTTTGCTCATAATCATGGGAACGGTGCGGTACACCACGTTGCCCTATATGCCGGTGATGGCTGGCTATTACATGCACCCACGCCTGGCAAACACGTGACATACTTGCAGTTAGCAAGCACTTATTTACAAGATGAGTTGGTCGCTGTCAAACGAAATTGGTAATGTGAGTTCAATTGACTTAGATTTAATTAAAGTAGAATATTTCAAAATATTAATGGGGCGGATAAAGTGAAACAAATTAAATGGTGGCTGGTGGCAGTCTTATTAGTCGTTGGCTTAACCGGTTGTGGTTCTCAAACCACTAAGCAACAAGCAACGCAACGGGCGGCAAGTACTAAAAAAATATCGCCGTATGTGAATCAACAGACCCCCACATTTTACGTCCACGGGTTTCAGGGGAGTGCGAAATCAACGAATACCCTGATTGCGCATGCTGAAAAGACTGCTCATGCTCACAAAGTTTTGGTGGCAACGGTCAGTACCAGTGGTCAAGTGACGTTGACGGGTAAATGGCGTGGTCGGGTGCGTAACCCGATAATTCAAGTCGTGTTCAAGAACAATCTGGCCCAGTATGACCAACAGAGTGCTTGGCTGGCTAAGGTGATTACCACGGTTCAACAACAGCACGCGTTTAAACATTATAATATCGTCGCCCATTCTGCGGGCTGTGTCGCTAGCGTTAATATGCTGATGACGCAACAAACGACGACTTTTCCGAAGATCAATAAGTTAGTGACGATCGCTGGCCCGTTTGATGGGGTGGTCGGGGAAGATGATGTTGCTAATCAGAACTCGTTTCTGACTTCTGGGCAACCGAAATATTTACATGCAGCCTATGAATTATTGGCAGCCAAGCGGAGCAATTTTCCTAAAAATGTGCAACTATTGAATATCGTGGGAACCTTGAACGATGGTAGTCATTCGGACAGCTTGGTCACCAACGTGTCGGCCCGTTCCATCAAGTATTTATTGCGTGGGCGGGATGTTGATTACACCGAAAAAGACTTTTATGGGGCCCATGCGCAGCACAGCCAGTTACATGAAAATGCTAAGGTAGCACTGGCAGTTGACCGCTTTTTATGGCATCGATGATATGACCGGGGCTCTGCTAATCAATAGTTGGTTTGGGACTGTGAGTCAGTCACGTTACGCAATTAGAATCAAAATCAAACAAGCTCATCCGGCCTTAGTCAGGTCAGATGAGCTTGTTTGATGATCGTTATCCTGAAGTCAGCGGGTTGGTCTGGGCTAGAGAAAGAATAGAATATAAGCCGTTCGAATAAGGTGGTACAACGCATATAGGGTAATTAAATAAACAACTGAGATACCGCCATATACGGCATATTTATAATTGCGCATGTAAAAACCTCCCTTATAAAATTACCTTTAGTGTAAATCGGAATCTGTTTTTACACAATGCAAACGCCTTCATTATTAGGGCTAAATTTAAATTAAGTCAAAGAAAGAGCATTCTGTTAGCGATAACTTCAAAAATATGATAAAGTTAATTGTTAGTTCGGTGGACTTCACGCTGCCGGATTAAATTTACCTCAGATTTTGGATAAATTAATTTTTAGTATCATGTACTTGCCCCAGTATTGAGTATTAGAATTATTTACAGATTTCCTGAGCATTAGGAAAGGATGTAATTCAATGCGCGTTACCATTAATCGCGGTCAAGAGGTCTACACTGATATTCCCTTAATGACCGCCCGACATCGCTATATCAAAGCGGATGTCTGGGAAATAAAAAAAGCAATTATTGAAAAGTCAGCCATTAACGGGTGGACGGTTCAAGCGCTACAAGCAATGAATTAAAAAATAAACAACGGCCACGGCATTTGCCAGTGGCCGTTTTTGTAGGAGGACGATTTGAATGGCGCATGAAGTCAGTTATCGGCCATTAATCAGTATTACGAACGTAATCTGGAGTTTCGATGCAGTGACCAAGCAACTGCTGGTCCTGCTTATTCAGCGTGATCACGCTCCTTTTGAGAATACCTGGGGATTACCGACGACGTATTTGAGAACGGATGAGAGTGCGGATGAAGCCGCATTGCGATTAGTTCGTGAGAAGTTGGGCGTCCAGCTTGCCCAATTCCATACAGAACAGTTAGGGACGTTTACCGCGGTCGATCGCGTGCCGGGTGAACGCTCACTGGCGTTGACGTATATGGTTTATTTGCCAGTCAAGCCGGAACTAGTTCCGGGGTATGGTGCGCGCGATGTCAAGTGGTTTGCCATTACGCCGCGGGTGGATCGTGATGATCTGGTCGCTGATGGTTTGGCATTTGCTGGTGTTCCCGATTCGCAGACGGAGCGGGAGTTTTATCAACGAATCGCCAAGCAGTTGTTAACCGCCGATCATGGCCTGATCTTAAGAAACGCCCTACAACGTGTGCGCAATCGCCTGGACTATGCTCCTACGATCTTATTAGTGTTAGGTGAGCAGTTCACACTCAAACAGGCGCGCCAGCTGTATGCGATTTTGTGGCGGCAGCCAGTGGCAACTATCGACAATTCAAACTTTCGTAAAACCCACGTTCATTTATTTACAGAGGTGGGGACAGCCCGACCTGGCTCTTCTGGACGCCCCGCTAAGGTATACCGGCTAAAGTAGTTCATTTGACACGTCCAAGTCGGTATGCTACTTTTATAGCACCATAAAGGTAAAAAATACCTAAATCAGCGGAAGGCTAATTAGGAAATTTGGGGGAGTATTGGAATGGTCGAAAGTAAAAGAAATAGTGCTAAGCTATTATGGGTCATCGGGACGGCCTGGCTTTTTGATGCGTTAGACGTGGCCCTGCTATCATTTGTGATGCCGGTTATTAAAGAAAGTTGGCAGCTAACTGCAGGACAGTTGGGAGCAGTCAGTGCGATCACCACGCTTGGCATGATGATTGGGGCCTTGGTATGCGGCTATTTAGCAGATAAATTGGGGCGTAAGCCGGTCCTCATTGGGACGCTACTGCTCTTTTCGCTTGGTAATTTGTTATTGACGATTACCCCGAACGTCGAGTGGTTCTTAGTCGTTCGGTTGTTGACTGGCATTGGTCTGGGGGGTGAACTACCGGTTGCTGCGACAATGATTGCTGATCATTATACGGGAACACAGCGCTCACGCATGCTAGTCCTGGTAGATAGTTTTTGGGCGTTTGGTTGGATTGCAGCATCGTTATTGGCCTTTTTAGTGATGCCACACATTGGTTGGCGGATGACGGTCTTAATCACCGCCTTAATGGGGTTGTATGCGTTGCTGTTACGCCGACACTTACCTGCAGAACAGGAGGCTAATCGGCCACAAAAAGTTGATTTTAGACAGGCATTGCGGCAAGTGTGGTCCGCTAAATATCGACGAGCTACGATTTGCCTCAGCATTCTATGGTTTGTGATTATGTTTGCCTATTACGGTATGTTTTTATGGCTTCCAAGCGTTTTGGTGTTGCGCGGATTTTCATTAGTACATGGGTTTGGCTATACGATGTTGATGAGCTTGGCGCAACTTCCCGGCTATTATCTAGCTGCGTGGTTGATCGGCGTCGTCAAGCGTAAGGCGGTATTGGCAACTTATCTGATTGGGACGGTCGTCAGTGCCGCAGCTTTTGGGACGGCCAATAATCCAACGATGATTCTGATTAGTGGTGCATGGTTGTCGTTCTTTACGCTAGGGGCGTGGGGAATTATGATTGCTTTCACACCGGGGCAATTTGCGCCCGCGGTACGGGGAATTGGTATGGGCGTTGCCCAGTCAATTGGTCGCATTGGCGCAACCATCGGCCCATTTTTAGTTGGTGCGCTGATGGCAATTGGATTTGGCATTCCGGCAATTTTTATGGTGTTCGTGGCCGTACTCTTACTCGGTGTTGGGGTATTGCTATTCGGGTTACCGAATCAAGAGACGGATGATTAAGTATCGGTGGCAGATATAAATTAAATCGTAAGTTAAAATTACTTATATGGAATGGACTAGTGATGTGGGCGCTGTTGCTGAATTTGAATTGAAATGATTCAATAATATTTTTTGTGAAAGTTAAACGAGCTCAGTGATGACGCGGCTTTGAGGGTGTCATTCGTTGCGAAGCCAAAGCGAAACTCCTATGATTACACTGAGGAGTTGAAAAAAATGGCAAAGGCAAAAGCACGTACGACCCAACCGAATGAACGATTAAGTGCCCAACTAGCACTTGCCAGCATGGCAATTGAGATTCGAAGCGATGTTGTGTTGACCAGGTTAGTTGCGCGGGCTCGTCGCCGGCTTAATCGTAGTGGTGACAGTATTGCTATCGCGCACCAAATCGCTGTTGATCTAGGTTATTATTTAGTGTGTCATCAATACAAAATGCCCCGAGCTGCTTATGATTTGTTAGCAGTTGCGTATGAAGTAAGTGTTGAGACGCCCACACGAGCGACTATTATTCAGTTACCGTCACGAAAAAAATAGACTAGGACTATCAATTGATTCACACTTATATTAGAATATAATGATAAATAGATGTGCAAAATTGGAGGGAATTGAATGGGAAGGTCTGAACAATTAAAAAAGCTCGTCTTGGCAGGGTTATTTGCCGCCATTATTTTTATTGGTATCAGTGTATTACGAATTCCGTTGCCCGCGATTGTTGGGCGGCCATTTATTCATTTTGGTAATATTTTGACAGTGCTCGCAGTGATGTTGCTTGGTTTTGGCTATGGTGCTACGGCTGGTGCAGTGGGGCTTGGCTTGTTTGATATTCTGAATGGGTATGCCGCAACTTCGTGGTTAACAATTATTGAAGCAATTATTCTGGCCGCGATGGTCAACCTGAGTTTCAAGTCAATCGGCTATCGTGAAGATCGTATTGGCCGGCTTTACTGGGTATCGTTAGTCGCAGGGCTCACAAAAATCGTCACTTCGTGGTGTACAGGCGTGATTGAAGCCTTAATGGTGGGGACAACGCTCAAGGTCGCCATGATTGGGTCCTTCACGAGTTTATTAGCAGCGACCATTAATGCGGTGGCATGTGTCATCATTGTGCCGTTATTGTATCGGATCTTAGTACAGGTTGGGTTTAACCGCCAGCGGGTCGGTACGGTCTAAATGGCCGCATGCTAACGCAGCTGGATTAGTGCCGTGAGCACTTATTATTTTAACAGACTGGTTGCAATCCACTTTAACACCGTTGGCTGTGGCGTTTATAATTATTGGACAGATTTTGGTTGATCAGGTTAACCATGGTTGTATTATCGGTAAAAAAAGCCCTTTCCAATTTGGAAAAGGGCTTTTTACTGAAGTAGCACGCTAATCAAAATAGGACAAAAAAAGCTATCCCGTTAGGATAGCTTTAATGAATATTGATATAACAAGTGTTCTGGAGCTTATTACATCACTTTGAAACTCAATAATGGAGATGGCGAGAGTCGAACTCGCGTCCAAGCATATTGCCCCTCGGATATCTACGCTCATATTCATACTATTTAAATTTCATCATTGCAAACGCCGTATGACAGGGCACCCAGCAATGACTAACCTGATTAGTCTCTTCTCGCAACTCCAGGTGGAAGCTTTGAGCGTAAGTCCACTAAATTTAGGACCCAGATCCAGAACATGGACGATCCTGGGAGGATCTACGTTAAGCGCTTATTAGGCAGCTAAAGCGTAAGAATTGTTATTATTTTTTGCAGTTATAATTTAAACTGAGCGTTTTTACGTAGACGCAACCTACGAAGCGCAATCCGAACTCAAACTATACCTGTCGAATCCAGAACATCCCCAAATTCAACAATCCTAGTTTAGCACAGCTCAACTGTTCTGCCAACTAATCTGTCTACTGGTCATGACAATCATTACAGCAGTTTAAGATGAAGAGTGTGCTCGGCGGCGCCGCAAAAAGTGCAACATTTTATGTGTGTTCAGTGAAAGTGCCATGACTGCCAAGATAATCAGTAAGCCGCCGATAAAATCGAAGCTAGTGAGTTGAACGTTTAGAAAAGTAATCGAGAAAACCGTCGCGGCTAAGGGCTCGAAGGCGTCCATCAAACTGGCCGTTGTCGGTAGAATATCGCTTAAACTACGCGCAAACATCAGGAAGGGGGCCACCGTTCCTAAGAGAATAATGACGATTAACAAGCCTAATTGGGGCCAGGTAATCGTCAGGTGGACACGCCACATGGGTTGTAACAAGGTTAGAAACAGACCCGCAATCAGTAACCCCCAGCCAGTGACGGTTAATGCGCCATACTTTGGTAAAATGGTTCGCGGAATCAAGGTGTTCGTGGCGACCCCGATGGCGGATAAGCCGCCCCAGAACAAGATGACGGGTGAAATTGCCAGACTGTTTAAGTGACCGTGTGTCACGATCAATAGTGTCCCGATAAAGGCCATGATCATACCAATCAGTTCGATACGACTGGGTGTCACGTGCTTAAATAAGAAGTAATAGATGCTGATAATGAATGGGCCAAGAAATTGAATAATCGTGGCAATCGGGGCATTACCAACGCGAACCGCTTCGAAATAGCAAAGTTGAACCGGAATCAGCCCCAGCAAACCGTAACTCACCGCTGTCCAAGCGGCATGGCGGTGATGCCAGATTTTAAAGGGATGTTTACCAGCCACCATCCCCCAGACGAGTAAAATCAAGCCTGCACTGATCATGCGGACCTGCGTTAGCCACATTGCGGTTAGATGCGGATTATTGATGAAGAGGGTACTCGCAGCCACCCCTGAGATACCCCACAGAATACAGGCACTACTAGCGAGTAAGACGCCCCGTAAATGATTTTGTTGTGTCAAATTACGACTCCTTTCTGAAAATAATAAGCAATTTTCATTATAGCAAAGGTGCGTCTGGGAACCTATGTTTATGAGGAATCTCTTATTATTCTCATGGGTTACTTCATCAAAAGTAACGGGTGCGTTTCAGAAGAACTCATGCTATGATATGAACAATCAAACGCGAATAATGATGCGTCTAACGGAGGCTATAAAGATGAAAGCAATTATTACCGTTGTGGGACAGGACCAAGTGGGAATTGTCGCAAAAGTAGCGAACGAGTTAGCACGTTTAAAAATCAATATTGTCGATATTTCGCAAACCTTGATGGATCATAATTTTACCATGATGCTATCGGCGGAATGGGATGACCAGCAATTAAGTTTTGCGGCAGCCAAAGCGGCGTTAGAATCGCTCGGTGAGGCATCAGAGTTAACGATTCGAATTCAACGGCAAGCGGTTTTTGACGCAATTCAGAAGTTATAGGAGGCTACCATGGAAAGTCGTTCAATTTTAGAAACAATTCAGATGGTGGCCGAGGAAAATCTTGATATTCGTACAATCACAATGGGCATTTCGCTCTTTGATTGTGTTGATAGTGACGGTGAGCGGGCCCGGCAAAAAATCTATGATAAGATCACGACTAGCGCGAAGGACCTGGTCAAAGTGGCCGCTCAAATTCAAGAAGAGTACGGTATTCCTATCATCAATAAGCGAATTGCGGTAACACCGATTGCATTGATTGCGGCTGCGAGTCAGGATCAAGACTATGTCGCGTACGCAGTAACCATGGAACGGGCAGCTCAAGCGCTAGGTGTCGATCTCATTGGTGGTTTCTCCGCCCTGGTTCAGAAGGGGTATCAAAGTGGGGACCGCAAACTGATTGCATCGATTCCCGCCGCGTTAGCTGCAACCAGCCGTGTTTGCAGTTCGGTAAATGTCGGGTCGACACGGGCTGGAATCAACTTGGACGCGGTCGGTGAAATGGGTCGTATTATAAAGCAGATTGCGGCTGACGATCCAGTCAATTGCATGAGTTTAGTGGTATTTGCCAATGCGGTCGACGATAATCCGTTCATGGCGGGCGCTTTTCACGGTGTTGGTGAAGCTGATCGAGTTATTAATGTTGGGATCAGTGGCCCTGGTGTCGTAAAACGAGCCTTAGAAGAAGTTCGCGGTCAGTCGATCGACATTGTGTCGGAACAAATTAAGAAGACGGCGTTTAAAGTGACGCGGATGGGGCAATTTGTTGGGTCCATCGCGTCAGAACGGTTGCACGTCCCATTTGGGATTGTTGATCTATCACTGGCACCAACGCCTAACGAAGGCGATTCGGTTGCTGAGATCCTGGAAGAAATCGGGTTGGAAAGTGTCGGTGCGCCGGGAACAACGGCGGCGTTGGCCTTACTGAATGATGCCGTGAAGAAGGGTGGCGTGATGGCCTGCGAACATGTCGGTGGACTGTCGGGTGCCTTTATTCCGGTTTCTGAAGATGCTGAGATGATTCGGGCGGTCAGTGCTGGTCGTTTGAATATTGAAAAACTTGAAGCGATGACAGCAGTGTGTTCAGTTGGTCTGGATATGATTGCAGTACCTGGTGATACTAGTGCCGCGACTATCAGTGGGATGATTGCCGATGAAGCTGCGATTGGGATGATCAACAACAAAACAACGGCGGTGCGCGTCATACCAGCTACCGGCAAAGGTGTTGGTGATGCGGTTGAATTTGGGGGCTTGTTCGGTCAAGCACCAGTTATGCCGGTCAACACCAATCAACCAACGACGTTCATTAAGCGTGGGGGTCATATTCCGGCACCAATCCACTCCTTTAAGAATTAGGCACAGTGGACGTTGTGAAGGGGCGAACCGGCAGTCATCCTGAACTTAAATGGTGACTTCACGCTCGCAACTCGTGAAATGTAACTGAATGATGCACGATTTCCTGGTCGGTATGAACGGCAGAAAATCGTGCTTTTTATGTCAGTGAGCATGACTCTGGTATGATGTGTGACTGATGTGCCAAGATTATTAAGTGTCCCTCAATGATGGGATGACACAGTTATTTCACAAATCGTGCACGCTTTGTTATTAATTTGTTGTTATACTAATCCTGAATCCTAGCGCGAAGTAGGGTATGATAATAGATAGGTTAATAAATGATGATTAATCAACAAAGTTAGCAATCGTAATTAACTTGGAGGACGTTGCACTATGAAATTATTAATGATTGAAGATAATAAATCGGTCTCTGAAATGATGGCCATGTTTTTTAAGAAGGAAAAGTGGGATGCCCATTTTGCTTATGATGGCAATGAAGCTGTCGAAATGTTCAATGAAGATGTCGATGGCTGGGATATGGTGACGCTCGACTTGAACTTGCCAGGCAAGGATGGCATGCAAGTTAGTGCGGATATTCGCAAGGCTTCCCCAACTGTACCAATTATTATGTTGACGGCCCGTGATTCGGAAAGTGATCAGGTACTTGGCTTAGAGATGGGCGCTGATGATTATGTCACCAAGCCGTTTTCACCGATTACACTGATTGCTCGGATCAAGGCCCTTCATCGCCGAGCAGATTTGGCTAAGACCACGCCGGCTGACCAACCTGCCAGCACGGTGAGTTCCTTTGATGTTCAGACGGACCATTTTAAACTGAATACCAAGACGCGGGAAGCCTATTTAGCAGACAAACAAATTCAAGACTTGACCCCCAAAGAATTTGATTTATTGAAGACCTTAGCTCAAAAGCCGCGGCAAGTTTTCTCACGCGAACAACTTTTGCAACTGGTCTGGGACTATGAATATTATGGTGACGAACGTACTGTGGATGCACATATCAAAAAATTGCGCCAAAAGATTGAAAAAGCTGGGCCACAAATTATTCAGACGGTTTGGGGGGTCGGCTACAAGTTTGATGATAGTGGAGTTGACGCTCAATGAAACTGATTTATCAACAAATGCTAGCGTTCTTTGCTGTCATTATTACGGTAATCGTCGTCCTCGGATTTTCATTTATTCGAACGACTAGAACGATGCTTTATCAAAACTCATGGCAACAATTGCAGCAGTACGCCGCGAGTATTGAAAAGGAAGCTATTCGGTATAATACGAAGACTAATCAAGTTGTCGGGTTTAATCAACAATTTCTAAATGATGGGACCGTCATCTTACGAGATCAACATATTCACTTTTCGGTATATGATGCTAACAAAAAGTTGGTCTATCCAAGTGGTATGGGGACAACAATGAGTGGGACCCCTGGTGGCTCGATTTATGATCCCAAGATCTCAGCCAAAGATTGGAAGAAGCTGAAGCGGAATAAGATTATTACGCAGTCGCCCCACGTAACGTTCAGAACACGCAATCGTGATCAACCCGTGAATACACCGTCGTTGCGAACCATTGACGTTTTAGTGCCCCTTTTCTATAAGAATGGAGCAACGAAGAAGTTTGTTGGGGCCATCTCGATTGGGTCGTTTGAACAGACCTTGCAGGCCAATGAACAGCAGATCGAAAAAAATCTGTTCATTGCACTGTTAGTCTCGGGGATTGCGGCTCTGTTGTTAAGTTACATTTTGGCACGTTATTCTGTTCGTCGTATTAATCGATTGCGGTACGCGAC
This sequence comes from Lactiplantibacillus sp. C232, assembly GCF_023806725.1. Classification (NCBI taxonomy): domain Bacteria; kingdom Bacillati; phylum Bacillota; class Bacilli; order Lactobacillales; family Lactobacillaceae; genus Lactiplantibacillus; species Lactiplantibacillus sp. C232. The sequence goes on along the minus strand of NZ_JAMSKZ010000024.1, from coordinate 14,019 downwards.
GCACTCGGTCGCAAATGGTGATTTTGACATTCAAGTTGACAGTAATCATAAGGATGAGATTGATGACTTGGCGGATGATTTCAACGGCATGGTCAACTCCCTGCGAACTTCCAATGAAGAAATTAAGCGACAGGAAAAGCGGCGTCGGGAGTTTATGGCCGATGCGGCCCACGAAATGCGAACGCCGTTGACTACGATCAATGGTATTTTGGAAGGGTTAGCGTACGATGCTATTCCAGAAGAAGACAAGGGTCATTCAATTGAACTGATGCAAAATGAGACGAAACGGTTGATTCGACTAGTCAATGAGAACTTGGATTACGAAAAAATTCGAACCGGACAGATTGCTTTGAACAAGACCAATTTTGATGGCGCCGAGGTTTTGCATAACTTAGTTGAACAGCTCACAAAGAAAGCGGCCGCCGCGGATGATGAATTCAAGCTGACGGTTCCCGAGAAACTGCCAGTATGGGCCGATTATGATCGCTTTGTTCAGGTCTTGTTTAACATCATGCAGAATGCCATTCAGTTTTCACAAGCTAACGTGATCGAAGTAACGGGTAGCCGTACGGATCATGCGACGGTTGTCGCGATTCAAGACCATGGGATTGGGATGACACCGGACCAAGTCAAAAATATTTGGGAACGGTATTATAAGGCTGACCCATCACGAAAGAATACGAAGTATGGTGAATCAGGTTTAGGGCTAGCGATTTCACATCAATTAGTCCAACAACATGGTGGTTCGATCAAGGTTGACAGTGTGGAGAATGAAGGGACGTGTTTTACCGTTACTTTCCCAGATGAAGGTTTTGATAAACCGATTATTGATGATTAACGTGATAGTTTAAAGCGGGTAAATCCGTACGGACCGGGCTTGGGGATCGTAATGATCTCGAGGCCCGGTTTTGCTAATGCGGGGTAACGGTGGGCCATAGCAATAACCCATCATTAATAGTAGGAACGGACGTTTAATAGTAATCGATTGCGGACCTTAAGCCTAATACTTTTCAGCGATTGACACTGTTCTACCTCGCACTCTGAGGCTAAATATGTTACCCTTAACAAGGCTGCAAACAGCGATTTATCAATAGTTTAGATAAGATTTGAAATGAATAGGAGAAACAACAACTATGCAAAGAGTACAAATTACGGGAAATTCGCAACGTAAAGTCAAGGACGGCTATCCTTTACTCGTACAAGATGATCTCAAGGATCCGAGTATGAAACTAACCGATGGCTCTTTTGTGGCGTTAATGGCAAGTTCTCAATTTATGGGCTACGCGCTGATTGCGAAGCATCGTCGGCAACTAGGCTGGGTCTTGAGCTTGGATGAAAGTGAGACGCCAACGACCGATTACTTTCGTAAGTTATTCAAACAGGCGTTGGTCCGGCGAGCAACGAGCATGGATCCACAGTTACCACAACGGGTCTTCAATGCGGATGGCGACGGTCTCGGCGGGTTAACAATCGATCGTTATCAAGATTACTATGTCTTTACATGGTACGCACAAGGTGTTTACCAGCAACGCGAAATGATCTATGCGGCTTTTGAAGCGGCTACTGAACATCAATTTAAAGGCATCTATGCGAAATTACGATTTAATGTCGAAGAAGCTAACTTAAAGAGTCAACTCGTCACGGGTGAAGCAGCACCAGAGCCGTTATTAGTGACTGAAGGCGCGGTGACGTATCCATTACACCTTGCTGATGATTTAACGACCGGGTTACTATTAGATATGCGTCCCATCCGGGAATGGTTGGCCGGAGCCGAATTGCAAGGTAAGACGGTCTTGAACTTGTTTAGCCAGGAAAATGGGGTTACGGCTGCTGCTGCCGTTGCGGGTGCTGCCAAGACGATTTCCATTGAAACAAGTAAGAAGGGTGCCAAAGAGACCGCTGATCAATTGGCGGTCAATAATATTGACCCTGATAAGCAGGAAATTCGAGCAATCGAAGTGAACAGCTATCTAGATTACGCCCAGAAGCACCGACTAAGTTATGACGTTGTTGTCGTAACGGCACCGACTTTTGCGCGGGTGAAAAAGCAGAAGTTCCAAGTTGCAACTGATTTAACTGACTTATTGACAGCGACCTTACCAGTTGTTCGGCGTGATGGGCAATTAGTGATTGCAACGACTGCGAATAATTTTTCAATGAAGAAGTTTAAAGCCGCGGTCACGGCGGCCTTTGTCGGCAGTGATCGGCACTTCACACTTAGTGAGACGTTCCGGTTACCAGCAGACTTCGTGACGCGCAAGGCTTACTTGGCAAGCAACTATTTGAAGGTTCTGGTTTTGACACTCGATAAGTAGTGTGTGCGCCATAATTTAAGTGGAATAGAAAAAAATTTTAAAGGGTATTTCGGGGACCGTTTTCATTAATTGAAAACGGTCCCTATCGCTAAGAAAACGAATTCATGAAAATATAAAAATAATTATATTTAACCCTGAATCCCTGATTGTGACTGGTAAAACGGTTACTTAACTGGTAAAATAATTCCTTGTCGTTAGGCAAGAGAGAAAACATAGAAATGAGGATTATTAGTAATGGGAATTCTAATTGCACTGATTCCTGCGATTGCGTGGGGCAGTATCGGCTTAATTAGTGGCCGAATGGGCGGTACCGCTCGGCAACAGACCCTTGGGATGACCATGGGAGCCTTGGTATTTGGCTTGGCACTCTGGGCCGTAGAACAGCCAACTTTAACAAGCAAAATTTGGTTGATTGGGATTGTCTCTGGGTTATTCTGGAGTATTGGTCAAGGTCAACAATTTACGTCAATGAAGGCGGTTGGTATTTCACGGACTACGCCGATTTCAACTGGGATGCAACTGGTTGCTAATGCGTTGGCCGGTGTGCTGTTATTCAATGAATGGCACGGAAACATGTATTGGATTGGCTCCGCTTCTGTAATTGTGTTGATTGCCGGGGCTGTTTTAACTTCCTTAACTGATAAGACTGATCCGAACCGTAGTGCTTCTGAAAATTGGGGTGTTGGGATTCGTGCCTTGATCTTATCAACGATTGGATACGCTGGCTATACGATTGTGGTCCATTATGGTAACGTCAATGCACAGGCAGTTGTAATGCCTCAAGCTGTTGGGATGTTGCTGGGTGCTTTGATCTGGTCCTTTAAGGATAAGCCATGGGTTGTTAAAGCAACTTATCGTAATATCGTCACTGGTCTGGTCTGGGGTATTGGGAATCTATTCATGTTTATGGCAATGGCCCAAATCGGACAAGCTGTCGCATACTCCCTTTCGCAAATGGGAATTGTTATTTCGACGTTTGGGAGTATCTACCTCTTAGGAGAGCACAAGACGAAGCGAGAAATGGTTTACGTGGTGATTGGCTCGATCCTGGTCATTGTTGGTGGGGTCGCGTTATCCTTAATGAAGGCTTAGTAAAGCTTTACTAAAAAATTAATTATTTGATTTACAGATTAAAAAAATCTGTTGAAGGTGCGGTAACGGTAAGTTATCAGCACCTTTTTTGTTAATAATTGTATTTATTTTTTACACAAATGACGAAAATTTACGAAAAAAGGGAGGAAGCGCTTTTCATTATTAGGCGAGCTATTGTATAATATGACATGTAAATACGTATAGAAAGAGGTAATAGTAAATGGCACACATTTCATTTGACAGCTCTAATTTAACTAAGTTCGTCCATGATAACGAACTTGGCGAAATGCAAGCTATGGTCACAGCTGCTGATAAGGAGCTGCGTGAAGGAACCGGCGCCGGTAATGATTTCCGTGGCTGGTTAAATTTACCAACAGATTACGATAAGGAAGAATTTGCACGGATTAAAACCGTTGCAAAGAAGATTCAAGACGATTCAGACGTCCTCGTTGTAATCGGGATTGGTGGTTCATACCTCGGTGCACGGGCAGCCATTGAATTCTTACACGAAACTTTCTGGTCATCACTTTCACGTGAAGACCGTAAATTCCCACAAGTTGTCTTTGCTGGGAACTCAATCTCATCTTCATACGTCAACGACTTAATTCACTTAATCGGCGACCGTGACTTCTCTGTTAACATCATTTCGAAGTCAGGGACTACGACGGAACCTTCAATTGCATTCCGGGTCTTCAAGGAACGTTTAATCGCGAAGTATGGTGAAGAAGCTGCTAAGGGCCGGATCTATGCCACAACTGACCGCAAGCGCGGTGCGTTGAAGCAAGAAGCTGACGCTGAAGGCTACGAAACCTTTGTTATTCCTGATGATGTTGGTGGTCGTTTCACTGTTTTGACACCAGTTGGTTTGTTACCAATTGCGGTATCAGGCGGCGACATCGATTCATTAATGAAGGGTGCTGCGGATGCCCAAAATGAATACAAAGATGCCGATTTATCTAAGAACGAAGCTTACCAATACGCTGCTTACCGGAACATCTTGTACCGGAAGGGCTACACCACTGAAATTCTTGAAAACTACGAACCAAACATGGCGATGTTCTCAGAATGGTGGAAGCAATTAATGGGTGAATCTGAAGGGAAAGACCAAAAGGGGATCTACCCATCATCAGCTAACTTTACGACTGACTTACACTCATTGGGTCAATATATCCAAGAAGGCCGTCGTAACTTGATGGAAACGGTCGTTAAAGTTGACAACGCTACTAGTGATGTTGACATTCCTAAGGAAACCGAAAACCTTGATGGGTTGAAGTATCTTGAAGGCAAGACGATGGCTCAAGTTAACACCAAAGCTTTCGAAGGGGTTATTATGGCCCACGTTGATGGCGGTGTTCCTAACATGGTCGTTAACATTCCTTCACAGGATGCCTATACGTTAGGTTACACGATGTATTTCTTTGAAGCTGCAGTTGCCATTTCTGGTTACTTGAACGGGATCAACCCATTCAACCAACCTGGTGTTGAAGCTTACAAGAACAACATGTTCGCCTTACTTGGCAAGCCTGGTTACGAAGAATTAACTAAGAAGTTAACCTCACGCCTTAGTAAATAAGGGCTTGTGACACACTAATATTTAAAATTAATAAAACTCCAAAACGTTGTTTTGCTTTAAATGGTTCCCATTGTGGTTCCTAAAAGCATAAAAAATGCGTTTTGGGGCTTTTTTAATTGCTACTATTCAAATAATCTTCCAGCTTTGACATCGCATCTTCTTTTATCTTGGGAGTAACTTCTGCATACATACGAGTAGTGGTCAAATCAACATGGCCCATCAAGTCTCTGATGTTTTCCATATCGACGCCAGCTTCACGCAAGCGTACTGCGAATGAGTGGCGGCATCCATGAACATTGAGATGTTTTAGGCCGGCATTTTTAGCAATGCGCTTCATGGCACCTTCAGCCCCTCGTGAAGATATAGGCTCACCAACATTGCCAGCAGTTAAATAGAAACGTCTAAATACAAAATCGCTTGAGGGATCAGATTGCAGATTTGGGTTAATTGTAACTACTTTTTGCAATGCTGATTGCTTATTACGCAGTTCTAGTAATGCAGTATAAGCACGAGCAGTTAACGGTACATTACGAGAGCTGTGCTCTGTTTTGGGGTCGTCCAGGGTAATTGATAGGTAAGAGTCATCAATTACTTCACCGGACTCTCTAAGCTGCCTTTTTTGGTCAGCTTCAGCCCGGTAGAGTCTATTTTGGTCTATTGTCAAAGTGCGTTTGTTGAAATCCACCCGAGACCATCTCAATGCTAAATCTTCGCCAAGTCGTAAACCACAGTCGAACATTAGCAGGAAGAAGGGGTACCATGATGGTTGTTGTTCTTGTTTGGCTGTTTCCAGAAAAACATTAACTTCATCAAGAGTATAGTAACGAAGTTCACGTTTTTGAGGCTTGAATTTTCTGGAAAACTCAACTCCAATAGTTGGATTAGACTCAATAAACCCGAGCTGTGTTGCTTTTTTTAGAGCGTTAGAAAGTGTTCCATTTATTGATTTTACGGTAGCCCAGCTTAGGCCTTGTTTTTTTCTTCCAACTCCTTTTTCGCTGAAAAGACCATTGATAAAGCGCTGATGTTCTACAAGAGTGTACTCGGTTAATGGATAGCTACCAATTCTTGGCTTGATATAAGTCTCAATGTTTTCACGATGAACAATACGTGTACCTTCTTTTACATTTAACTTAAGGTGAGTTATCCAGTAGTCCAAAAATTCTCCCAAACTCCAAGCTTTTTGAGGTGTAACGTTTCGTTTGTTTGAAATTATTTCTGCTTCTATTAATTTTGCAGCGTCACTGGCTGATTTGTAAGAGGTGAACCCACGACGATGGATCTTCTTCCGCTGACCGGTACCTTTGTCAGTTCCAGCGTAAATATTGTATTGATATCGCGTTTTGCCATTTTTTAACTGATATTTTGAAATGTTTGCCATAATAAGCCTCCTTGATTCGAACTTATGTTCTCTAAATAATAAAAATATATACCCCGTGATGGGGTATAAGCGAGTGACGGGAATCGGACCCGCGACTACAGCTTGGAAGGCTGTCGTTTTACCACTAAACTACACTCGCGTAAAGTCAGCTAGGGCTGACTATCATTTACTGAGTTCATAATTATTTTTGCAATAGCCGTGTTTTCAAATCATCTTTTATTTCTGTCAGCATACGGTCATATTCTTCTGTTGAATATGAATCTTTTTTTAGATATAACATGGATTCTGAGTCCATAAATGTCTGTATATCTTTCTTCATCGTGGCAATTAGCTCGTATTTTGAAATTTCATTATCCATAGCATTAAGCCTTCTTTCTAGTTAAAGCGAGCGGCAGGAGTCGAACCTGCTTATGTGATTACTAATTGACAAGAAAAGAAGCACTATTCTACCGTTGAACTACACTCGCGTTAAAGCCCAACTAAGGGCCAATTATTTACAGTTAATCTCTTTTGAGATTTGTGTATGATATAACCCAAGAACCCACAGATGAGCTAGTCTTCTTAACTTTTACCGTAACTGTTTCACCTTTATTCACCTTGGGATTTTCAGAACTTACGAAATTCAAGTGCTTGCCAGTTTCAAGGTTATAACCAAATGCGCTATTTGGAACAACTTTATTGACCTTGAATTGAACGGTTTTTCCCTCAATATCTTTATTAGCATTTAATGCTGATTCTGCTGTTGAAGCAGTATAATCAGGCTTTTTGTTTCCACAACCAGCTAGTGTGAAAATTATAGCTATAATGGCTACAAAACCAATGCTCATCTTTTTCATAACAAATTCTCCAGTCTTTACATGGTTTATTACGGTTAGAATCAAGCCAATATTTTAATTTACAGAATATGTTTTTGTCCCAATAGTTTGGAAATTGGCGTTATTGAATTTGACCGTTACATCATTTTTGTTCTCTAACTTGAACATAACCGCCGCCTGCGTTGTTTTCCCTGGCAACAATTTATCATTTAGGCCATCTTCGTATTTTTGTATTGGATTATTACCGTTATCGTCATATTTGGGTGTGCCGGGCAAAAGTTGTTTGTTTGCTGTATCTGTTTTTTGATAAGCATTTACTACAGTATAGATATTTGAAGGATCCTGTTCCTTTTTAGAGTTGTTAGTAACGTCACAATAGAGAACTAAAATTTTAGTTCCGTCTTCGCTGCCATCACGGATTTCCGATTTCGTAAATTTATAAGTTTCAATTCCGGCTGAGAAAACATTATCTTTAAACGTCCATTTGTCATTTGACGGATCAGTCGATTTTGTTGATGAAACTTTTTCTGCCTTGGAGCTATTAACGGAATTAGTTTTAGAACTATTATTATTTCCGCATGCGGTGAGCGACAATGCGGTCATTCCAGCTAGTAATAAAACACTGTATTTTTTCATTGATGTTTCCTCCAATATAATTTATTCCCCAAATCCAATTTCAATAACATTATTGCTTTGATTCTGTGCTAATAGCCAAACTCTCTCGATACTCTTCGGCCTCAGGAGCTTCTTTGAAATCTACAGTCAAATTGCTGTATTTTTTTAATTCATCTTCAATTTCGTTTATAGAAATGTGAAAATACTCTTTACGGTTGTTCACCATATTGACACGCTTTTGTGAAAAACGCTGGTGTAGTTCAGATTCTAATTGGTATGCGTTTTCGCTAAATATTAATGCATGTACGTCAAATTTAAATGGAACCGAAGCACTTCCGAGCTCGTTGATACGATCCATTGGATCTAAGCGGCGGGTTACACCAATTTTAAAGACATTTTTACCAAACGATCCAACATTAGAGATGATATAAACATATCCGGCGGTTGCGTTTTCTTCTCGATAATCCACCGCTGCCTTTTTATCTTCATATTGTGTTAGTTTTTGCTTTAATTTTTCAATTTCGGCTATTAATCCCTCGTTGCGAGGATCTTGAGTTTGTCTTTCTTGAAGTTCTTGAATTGCTTTTGAGTAATGATCGATCTGTTTATTAAGCATTTTTTGTTGAGCTTTAATTTCCCGTTGCAAAGCTTTTTCTTCTTTTTCCCGTGCTCGCTGTTCACGAAGCTTATCTTTTTCTTCTTGAACTTTTTGTCGGTACTCAAAAGCTAGATGAAGTTCTTTCAATTTGAGCTGTAAGTAATTGTTGACCATGCTGATTTCAACAACTTCATACATTTTATTGTGCTGATTGAATGAGCGAATGATCCTTGTTTTGATGCGATCAAAATTTGAATATGATACTTTGTTGATAGCATCTGTGCATTCGTTATTAAAGCTACGAAGGATGGCCTTTATATTATTACGATTCATCTTTCTTCCTTGTGCTATGCTTCCGTTGACTTGCCAATGATTGTTAAAAATACAAGCAGCTTTATTTTTGATTAGATTTTTTTGTTGATCACGGATTTCTTGCAATCTGTCCTTGTAGCCTAAGGAATCAGAAAAGTCATATTGCGGTTGATACAGGCCATATGAACTCATTTCTAAATCAGGAGAAAGGTCACTAATGTCGGCTTTTATTTCGTTAAGCATGTCAGACTGTTTCTCAATTTCAGATAGTGCATTGATACGCTTTTTGTCAGCGAGATCAATCTGTTTGTCTAATTCATCAAGTGTTTTGCGTTTAGAATTAATGAGTTGGTCAAGTTGTTCAGGCTTCATTTGCTGTAATGATAGCTTAATGTCGTTCTGTTTTTTCAGCTTATCAATGGTTTCCTCTAATTGAACAATTTCCACTTTTGATTTTTGAATAGTATTTTTAAATTCGCTTATTCTGAATAAGTCACCTAGTGACATGAAAATTCCTCCAAATTAATTGATATTAATCTCCGTCGAATGGTACCCCGTATTGATAGGACAGTTCTCTGTATGAATAGGGAATATGGCCATTTTCCTCAATAAAAAGCATTCCCATCAATCCAACTGAAAATTCATCAGCTTCACGTTCAAACTTAGAATGTCCATGTTTAACGGAAGTGTAGTACCCAATCAGCCCCTCATGGAATATAACGTGTCCTAGTTCGTGACCGAGTATGAAATACTGTGTAGGCGTGTGTTTAATAGAATTATTGAGTAGTATGATAGGCTCTTGGTTGTCATAAGCATTTTTACCCAGAGGCATTGCCCCAAAATCACACCATTCCACTTGTATGTTAAGCTTTTCCGCAATTACAAACGGGTCCGCTGTGTGATAACGATTGACAATAGCTTTAACAATATCTTTTACTCTATCCATAAGTACAACTCCTAATCATGCTTGTGGCGTTTCCAGAATATTGTTGCCATTGCCACACGCACTTGTTGTTTTTCTTCTTCAGTAAGATCTTCACCCCCATAGGTCATCGAACCCTCATTTGCTTCAAGAAAATCCTTCAGGTCAATGGTATCTTTCTTGGTTGCCCATTTTGGCGTGCCATTTTTTCCAAGCAAGTAGTCAGTTGTCACGGAAAAACGATCTGCAATTTTAGAAAGTGTTTCAAGATCGGGCTGTCGTTTTCCTTGTTCATAGGAAGCCAGTGTTGTTTTGGCCATGCCTAATTGCATTGCTAATCTCTCTTGCGTTAGACCAGCTTCTCTTTTTCGTAATTCTTTAAGGCGTTCAGCAAACATTGATAGGCCTCCTTCATTAATTATAAGATTACTACGCATAATGCGTATTTTGTACAGAAATATAAAAAATACTCGTTTAGAGTATTTTTGTGTTGACTAAGTACGCGAATTGTATTATATTAGTAAGCATCAAAGGTACGCGAAACGTATTACTTAGTTAGGAGGTGTTAACATGCGTCATTGGTTAAAAGAGTGGAGAGACATCAACGGACTAACGCAAAAAAAGGCTGCTGAATTTCTCGATATGCCAGAGACAACTTTAGCGTCTTACGAACAAGGGCATAGAACACCAAGTGTTGGTAGAGCTAAGAAAATGGCTGTAAGAATGAACGATATATCGAAAAAAAAACGTGTTAAATGGACTTATTTTTTTGAAGATAAAGTACACAATACGAGTAAATAAGGAGATGCCAAAATGAAGCCAATAACAAGAGATGTTTTAATCAATGCACTACTTCGTTATTTCCCAGAGACACCCCGGGTTTCGCTTGAAGCAATGAGTGATGAAAAGCTGAGGATTATGTTTCAACACATCAATAACGAAAACAGTTTCAAGATTCGGCAAATGGATTACATCTCTATTTAAATTATAGGGATTTGCCTTTGCAAGAAATCATAAGATACTTGCAAAAATTCAGGAGGTGACAGAATGCGGAACCGATTCGCAGAAGAGCTAACGTTAACCTTCGAACGTATGGGCGGACATAAGCAGAGAGAAGTTGCTGATAAGGCACATTATTCTGAAAGCACTGTATCAAGAATTAGAGCGGGGCTTAAGAAGACTGACCCACAGACTAGGTGGACGTTAGCGAATGCAATTAATGATCTACGTTTGAAATATACTGCTGCGAGTTTGGATTACGGCACAATTTCGTTCCAACGCGATCGAAAACTTAAAGGTGACATGTTTTCTGCCTTGGTAAAGCAACGAACGGAGCAAAGTCAACGAGAGCAGTTGGAACCAGAATTTGAGGCTGCAATTACAACGGAGCCTAAATTTAGAACTCCGGAGCAAAATTTAATCATTCAACGTTATCCAAGAGAGTATGTCGAGGAGATTAGCGCTGAGATTACAGCATTAATAAAACAAGCTGACTATGCAGGCATAACGATGTCGCAACTGCAACATGTGATTGATGAGGTAAATGATAGTACCGGTGGATAGGAGTGATAAAAGATGCAAGTGGTTTCCATTAAAAAGAATCCTAAGTATCAGGCAGGCGGACAGCCTAAAAAATGGCTCAAAGGTGTTGAACTTGCTGCTGAATGGAATGTTTCACCCGCAACAATAAGCAACTTGGCGCGACGTGAAGACTACCCATTGCCGTCTGATGTTGCATTAGGGGCCCGCCAATATAATTGGGCGGAAGTTAGCCGTTGGCGAGCAGAAGAGAACAAACGCAAGCAGGATAGGAGGAAATAGCAATGATTGAAGGAGCAATAGTAGGTTGGATAGCGACTGTTCTTTGGTACAAACGACATGAAATTAGTAACTTGTTTGGTGTTTAAGGAGATGAAGACAATGAAATTTACATTCCGGATTGGAAATGTGCTTTACAAGCAAATCACAATTGAAGAATTGAATAATCTTTTTGACAAATTTAAGGAGGTTGAACGAATTGGAAGTATGCAAAGCATCGCTAAAGCCTAAATTTGAGTACGAAAAAAGCTGCTCGAGTATTGGAAGTACCCGCGCAGCTAAACTTCAAGAGCATAACAAAATTTTATTTTTCGAGTTCTATTGTACTCCGAAACAGTCACTAAGGCAACGTTTGACACGGAGGTGGGGCAAATGATACCAGCACAAGCAGATTTAAACGAGCATTGGCAGCAACGTAACGACTCACGTGACTGGGTACTTGACGCGGATAACTATTGCTACGATGGTGACGAGTTCGACAAGGCTCAACTGTTTCAAGATTACGTCGATAACAATGACTTTAAGCAGTGGGCGATTGATATGCAGGCCGATATGTTGAGCGCCATTTGTATCGTCACTTTCGGTTCGACTGACGTAAGTGTGTTGTATCCAGATCAAGGTGAGGAACCTAATTGGCAATGGTTGATTGATGTGTTTGGTCAGTCCCGTCTATGGGACGAGCTACTGGTACACATCGACACGGAGACGATGATGACACGTCTGGGATATCACTGGGTATCAGAGGAGGAAGAAGCATGAGTAATGAGTTAGTTACGATGGTTAATAACAATATTGAGGATATGAAGAATAATGAAGGCTTGTCATTACCACCTGATTATTCAGTAGGGAATGCATTAAACAGTGCTTACTTGATTTTGAGTGATACGTCTAAGGGCCAACCATTACTTGATAAGTGTGACCAAGGATCAGTTATCAAGGCGTTGATGAACATGGCAATCCAGGGATTGAGCCCAGCTAAAAACCAATGCTATTTCATTCCTTATGGCAACCAGTTAGTCATGCAGCGCTCCTATTTCGGCTCAATTAGCGTTGTAAAGCGTCTTTCAAATGTGAAAGATATTCAGGCACAGGTTGTCCACAAAGACGATACGTTCAAGATTGGCGGTGAAAATGGGGTGCTGGTGGTTAAGGAGTTCGAGCCAAGCTTTGAGAACCTAGATAAGCCAATTATCGGGGCCTTTGCATGGGTCGAAGATCTGAATGGCAACCGGACCTACACTGTTATGACTAAAAAAGACATCGACACCAGTTGGAGCCACGCTAAGACGAAGAAGGTTCAAAACGAGTTCCCAGAGGAAATGGCTAAACGGACTGTAATTAATCGAGCTGCAAAGTTCTACATTAACAGTTCAAGCGACAACGATTTGTTCGTGCAAGCAGTTAACGAAACCACTAGCAACGAATATGAGAATGACGATAGAAAAGACGTAACACCGGCCAAAAGGTCATTGGTGGCTGACGTAGCAGAGAATAAAGCCGAGAAGGTAGAATCTGCCGAACCAGCTAAAGAACCCGTTAGAACGGCTGTAAAGGAGGCATCAAGCAATGATCAAGAACCTGTCAAAGACGAAGTCGACCAGCAAAATCTCTTCGACAACCTCAATGATGTTGGATCAGAAGCTGACGCTGAATAATTATTATGAGAACTGGACTGACCGGGCCTACATGTCGCCGACGGTGTTTAAACGGTTTCTAGCATGTGAAGCAGAAGCGTTAGCCGAGTTGCAGGGTAAATGGGAGCCAGTTATGAACTCAACGGCGCTAGTCGTTGGAAATTGGCTTCACAGCTACTTCGAAAGCGAGAAAGCTCATGCCAAGTTTGTTGATGAACATCCAGAGGCAATTTCAAGCCGGGGCCCAAGCAAAGGCCATCTCAAAAAGGACTTCAAAATTGCTGAATCCATGATTGAAGCCTTATCTGACGATCATGATTTTAATCTTCTTTATCAAGGCGATAAAGAAGTGATTGTAACTGGTGAAATCGGTGGTTATCCCTGGAAGGGAAAGATTGATTGCCTAAATTTGAAACAAGGTTACTTCGTGGATCTAAAGACGACCGCTGATATTTATAAGGGTTATTGGAATGAAGAAAGCCGTGAACGGGAACCGTTTGTATATGCGTATAACTACCCACTTCAGATGGCAGTCTATCAAGAGTTGATTAAGCAGCAATTCGGCGTGACGTGCAAACCGTACATCGTGGCGGTAAGCAAACAGGATCCACCAGACAAGCAGGCTATTGATTTACCGGAGTACCGACTTACTAATGCTATGAACCAGGTATTGGACTCTCAACAGCATATTCAAAATATCATTAAAGGCGAAGCAGATCCTACCCAATGCGGACATTGTGCTTATTGTCGTAGTACCAAAAAGTTAGAGAGCGTCGTTAGTGCAGACGACTTGCTCATGGATTGATTAAACAGAATTGGCTTGAATGCAGCAGTGACTGAATCCACCGAACGGGTGAAAGGCCCATTAGTAAAGGAGGGACGAATTTGGATTACTTCAAGCAACGACGAGCGTACCGCAATTTTAAAATGTATGAAGCGAGTGT
>NZ_JAMSKZ010000023.1:0-45617 GCF_023806725.1 Lactiplantibacillus sp. C232 | reverse complement strand
ACTTTATTTATCGAATTCAAATTGAGTTCAAAATCAAAATCGAAAAAAAGAACCCAATTCGTAAATGAATTGGATTCTAAATATAACTTCATCAACACCGGTTGACAGAGACCCTTATTTAGCTGACTTACCATTACGAAATGAGCTTCCGCGCTTGATCATCCAAAGGATCAAAAAAACGAGTACCCAGTATTACCGGGTACTCGTTTTTAGGGTAATAATATCACCCGTTTTTGACCTACAATAGTTCAGCAAAAACGTCTTCTTGTGTATTCAAATAATTTTCACCCGGCTTGATCTCAGTCATTTTAACACCAGCCAAAGCGCGTGCCATCAGTCCTTCAACATCAATCCGTTCTTCGTAGGACCGTGAACGGTCTAGCTTCGGATGCGTCTTGGGTGCTGGCGGCGCAAAAATCGTACAACAATCTTCAAATGGCATGATCGACAAGTCATAGGTATCAATATCTTCGGCAATCTTAATAATTTCCGTCTTGTCCATGGAAATCACTGGGCGCAAAACCGGCAAGGTGGTCACATCATTGATGGCAATCATGCTATCCATCGTTTGTGAAGCCACTTGCCCTAATGATTCACCATTAAAAATCGCCTTACCATGCCGTTGACGCGTAATGGCGTCCATCAAACGCATCATTAGGCGCCGTTGAACGGTCATAAGATAACCCTCGGGCACTTTTTCTTTGATTTCTTCTTGAATCTCAGTGAATGGAATCTGAATAAACTTCACGCTACCAGAGTAACTTGCTAGCGTTGACGCTAACTGCTTGGCCTTTGCTAACGCCTGTTCACTCGTGTATGGCGGACTGAAGAAATGGACCATTTCCATGTCCACACCACGCTTCATGCCAAGGTAGCCGGCAACTGGTGAATCAATCCCACCAGAAAGCATCAGCATTCCCTTGCCAGCGGTGCCGACCGGTAATCCCCCGGCACCCTGAATCGTTTCTGATGATAAGAAGATACCGTTTAACCGAACTTCAACACGTAACACAATGTCCGGATTCTTCATCTTAACTTGAATCCCGTCAACGTGGTCCAAGATTTGCCCACCGAGCATGTCATTGATTTGATTTGTATCGTATTCAAACTGATGATCGGAGCGCCGTGTGTAAATTTTAAAAGTCATCCCCGGTTTAAACTGGGCTTTGACCATCGCAATCGCCGTTTCATAGACGGCATCCATGTCGGCATCGACGCGAATACTTGGTGAAAAGTTTTGAATTCCAAAAACTAGCTTCAAACGGCCCATGACTTTATCGGCATCCTCACCATTTAACATGATGTGCATCCGGTCACGGTTCGCGTGGACCTTTAGTTCTGGAAAGTCGTGCAACGCTTTGCGTACGTTACGGCCTAAGCTATCGATAAAGTTCCGCCGGTTTTTGCCCTTGGTCGATAGTTCACCATAACGTACCATGATTTCAGTGTACTGCATGAACAAGTTCCTTTCCGTTATGCGTCTGCATTAATTTTTGAGAATTTTTGATAAAGTTGATCAAATACTTTAATAAACTGGTCAGCTTCTGCCAGCGTATTATTCTCATCGAGGCTGACCCGCACAGCACTCGTCGCAATGTTTTCTTGCACGTGCATCGCCATTAAAGTACTGGAGGCCAAGTGTTTCTTCGATGAGCAGGCACTCGTTGTTGAGATATAAATGCCCTGATCTTCAAACGCGTGAACAATGGTCTCGCCCCGCACACCGTTGATCGTAAAACACAGTATGTGGGGTGCGAACCCCGTCGTTGGCTGACTAAAAATCGTCACTTTAGGAAACGACTTAATGTGCTCGTAGATTCGCTGTTTGATAGCTCGCTCACGAGCTACCTTACCATCTTCATCCGTGAGCAACAATCGCAGGGCCTTCGCCATGCCGGCAATTGCTGGTAAGTTCTCAGTTCCAGAACGCCAGTTACTTTCCTGACCGCCGCCATTCATTAATGGCGCTAACTTACGACCATTGCGCGCGTAAATAAAGCCAACCCCGCGAGTCGCATGAAACTTGTGCCCTGAAAAGGTCACAAAATCCACCCGGTCATTCATGATCATGTTCTGAATTCCTTTACCAATTCCTTGGACTGCATCAATATGAAAATGAATTTTCGGATATTGTTTCAGTAGTTCCGCCACTTCAAGTAAAGGCTGAATCGTACCGATTTCATTATTGACTGCCATCGTTGACACTAAAATCGTGTCAGGCCGAATTGCCGCTTTCAAGTCCGCCACGTTGATGCGGCCTTCCTGATCGACCGGTAAGTAAGTCACTTCATAACCAAGTTCCTTCAATTGTTCCATCGAATTATGAATGGCAGGATGTTCCACCGCCGTGGTAATTAGATGCTTCCCAAAGGCCCGCTTTTCAATCGCTGTACCCTTCAAAACCCAATTATCGCCTTCCGTCCCACCAGACGTGAAGAAAATTTCGTGGGCTTGCACACCTAGTAAGCCGGCAATTTGTTGACGTGATTGTTCCAACAAATGAAAGGCCGTTTCACCAAAGTTATGCAAACTAGACGGATTACCCCAAATTTTTTGGGAAACCGTTGTATACGTCTCCAGTACGGCAGGAGCAGCTTGCGTCGTCGCACTATTGTCAAAATAAATCATTACTACGCCTTCTCTTTCCAAGAAAGTGTGCATTGCACTTACTTTCGATAAGAATTCTTTGCAATTATACCAAATATTACTAGTGAAACAAGGGTTTTTGTTTCAAATTTCTGATTAATCACACGACAATTGCGTCCTAAACACCATTTTTGTTGGCCGTTCCCAGTCACCCTTCTCAGAACCATCACGATTACTTGCATCATGATGCCAACTAAAAACCAGCTGGTGGCGGTTGTCATTTAACAATCACCACCAGCTGGTTATTTTCAGTTAACTAAAATTTTGCATATGGGCGGTCCCAACTATCCTCGTCAGGCCTCATCGTTCATCTTATCAGCTTGTTTATTCGCATAGTAACTGTCCTCAATCCGTTTATAGGACCCCGGATCAACTTTATCCACAGCTGTTGCAATTACTTCTAAACTCCGCGCGTAGTCATGAGTCTCGGTAAACAACCGTTGTGCTTCCACGCTGGCTTCTTGCACCTCTTCATGATTCGTCTTGTAACGGTTAGCGTATTGTAAGAGCTGTTCCGCCATAACCGCAGCATCCGTTAAATCACTGGTCTTTTCCTTTAAGGTCGCCATGTCCGCCTGAATAACAATCAACTGTTTCGTGATGTCGTCCATATTGATCACAAGCTTATTAATATCATGGTCAAGCCGTTCGATTTCCTTGGCAACTACTTTGAAATAGTCCAAATAGTCTTTCGGTAGTCCAGGCAAGTTCAAATTTTCAACCTGGCGTTTGATCGCGTGGATTTCAAAATCGAACCGTTGCAACGTCTCGTGGGCTTTGGACTCTTCAGCGGTCAAACTCGCCACACCTTTGTTAATTGCCACTTGTTCTTCTTCAATGCCTTTCAACTGCTCATCTTGTTCGGCAAAATGAGCTGCGATCTCACTAAAGACAGCTTGCTTACTAGTAATAGCTGTGACGTCCGCCTGATAAACAGCTTCGATATTCTTCAGTTGTTCGTTCAATTCACGCGTCCGTTCAACTTCGCCATTATTCAACGTATAGCTTTGTGCTAATCGATCCAACTCAATTTGTAAGCGGTGATTCTGATTCATGGCATGTGTCAAGAACTTACTGATTTCTTCTTGTTGTTGATCAACAACGGCCTTAGCATCGATCTCTGCTTGCATCACGTCATATAAGTGGTCGATCCGCTTTTCAATCGCATGATTGCCGTTTTCAGCATCCGTAACTTTCAAATCACCAAGTAACGCAATATTATCGTCGATTGCTTGCTGTAACGCTTTGATTTCTGGTTCAATCGATTCGACCTCAAAGTGAAAATGTTGAGCCGTTAATTGTTGATAACCACTAGCCAGTTCGGCTAACTGATCAGGAAACCCACTCACTAGGTCCTTATAAATCGGTGGAATCCGATCAATATCCATTTCAAGAGTGCCAGTATCGTGATGTAACTGATCCAAAACCTTTTCAGCCGCGTCATGATCGCCAGCCTTGGCTAATTCGGAAAAATGATCAAAATCACTTTCTAAGTTAGCTAACTGATCCTCCAATTTGTCGATGCTCGGACCAAATGAAAAGTTTTGCGATAATAACGTCTTCCGTATGTTTTGGTACTTCTTCTCTAAACTAGCCACTGCTTGGCGGTGCGCGGCATCCGCGTCATCTAAGGCCTGCAAGCCCTGACGAATTTCTGCCTGTCGTTGTTCAATCGTATCTAATGTGGCCGCAACCTTCTTCAGATTCTGCTGAGCATCGAGAAATCTGATGCCCCGCGCCTGCGAAGTAATGGCCGTTAATTGCTCACTAACGGCGGGTAACTGATCATTATCAACTTCTTGACCAGCGCTCTGCAACGCTTCCAACTTCGCTAACGATCCGCCCGTTAGTCCGAGTTGTTCAATTTTTTCGAAATCTGTGGTCTGCGATTGCTTGACTAGCGCCTGTTGCCGTTCCGTCAATTGACGGACTTGCTTGTCGATATAAAATTGAAAGCCTTTGACCGCCGCGTAGATGACAATCGCAACCACAACAATGCCGATTGCTACTTGCATACGAATACCCCTTACATTATTTATTCCGTTTTAATTGCGTTGCGCCTCACCCTGTTGAGAACCGTAACCTTGCTTTTTTCTGAAAATCCAATTAAAATCTATCTTAAATTATAACATAGACGTAACTAACGGACAGTAACAATTTGTTAACATTCAAGGAGGATTTTTTACATGGCTACCACGGAAACATCACTTATGAACCAACAACTCGACGCCCTACTGTTTCAAGAAACTAACCTGGTCGCGAACTTAGCTAATGCTAGTGCCCTCCTCAACAGTACTTATGACAACCTTAACTGGGCCGGCTTTTACTTATTTAACGAACAAACTGGCGAGCTCGACTTAGGTCCCTTCCAAGGCAAAGTCGCTTGCATGCACATCAAAGTTGGGGCTGGTGTCGTCGGAACTGCTTTTGAAACGCAAACGAACCAACGGGTAGCCGATGTCCATCAATTCCCCGGCCACATCGCTTGTGACAGCGCCAGCAACTCTGAGATCGTGGTCCCAATCACCAAGGACGGCCACCAAATCGGCGTACTCGACGTCGACTCTCCATCATTAGATCGATTCAATGCTGATAACGAAGCTGAATTGACCGAATTTGTGGCGATTCTGACGTCACACATTGACTAATCAGCATTAAACGTGTTATGCTACTCTTTGTGTAAAATAATGCAGCAGTGAGTGGGTAAGCTCGTCAACAGATTGGTGCCAATATTTTGGTCAGTTAGTAACCTGCGGCTGCAATGGTGAAACCTGCAGTCCAATCTGAACGAATATCGAACTTACATCGGATTATTTTACTCCAACTAAAATTATTGGAGGAAACATTTTATGTCTCGTTATACAGGTCCAAGTTGGAAAATTTCCCGTCGTTTGGGAATGTCCCTTTCAGGTACTGGTAAAGAATTAGCTCGTCGTCCTTACGCACCTGGTGATCATGGCCAAGGTCGTCGCGGTAAGCTTTCTGAATACGGTACACAATTACGTGAAAAGCAAAAGTTACGGATGATGTACGGTTTAACTGAACGTCAATTCGCTAACTTATTCATCAAAGCTGGTAAGATTCGCGAAGGTAAGCATGGTGTTAACTTCATGATCTTACTCGAACGTCGTTTGGATAACATGGTTTACCGTTTAGGCTTAGCAACAACTCGTCGCCAAGCTCGTCAATTAGTAAACCATGGTCACATCACTGTTGATGGCAAGCGTGTTGACATCCCTTCATACGAAGTTAGTGTCGGCCAAGTTGTCTCAGTTCGTGAAAAGTCCAAGAAGTTGGCTGTTATCACTGGTGCTGTTGAAGCCGTTGTTGCACGCCCTAACTTCGTTCAATTCGATGCTGATAAGCTTGAAGGCTCATTAACTCGTTTACCAGAACGTGAAGAACTTGAAGCAGATATCGACGAATCATTAATCGTTGAATACTACAACAAACTTTAATTTCCGGTATTTAAAAACCGTCGCGTTTGCGGCGGCTTTTTTGTATGTTCTGTTAATTTCAGACCTGACGCTCAGCACTCACAGCCGCCATGACCGGTTGATAAATCGACAATAATTGTTTGAATGTTGTGATGATCAATTTATTCAACGTATCAGCATCTTCAAATAACGGATCACCGACCAAGACTGCGCGGCCCACGACCAACTCGCTGTGTTTATACTGATCGAATTTCTTGATGGCCTGCGTAATATTGGCCGGTGTTGCAAGTTGCGTGGCCGGCACCCCATGATTATTACTGATAACATAGCCCGCCGGCAAGGCCTTCAAAAGTGGTGTTAAATCTGCGAGTTGCATCTTTGCCTGCACGGCCGGTTTACACTCATCCAAAATATCAAAATAGATAAACAAACGGTCAGGCCATAGCCCCAATTCAAAATGTGGCCAGGCTTTGTAGCTCCGTTTGTTTTGACTAAAAGCGACCCAAGTGTCTACCGGCGGATTCTTAAATCGCCGTAAATGTTTGGCAAAGTGCGCGTAGAACGGTGGCTCGCTAGGTGTTTGTAAACTCGCTATAATCGTTGGTGCGACCTGTTCGAACTTAGGATCGATCACCGTTTTGATTAAATGCATGCGGCCCGCTAACGTCTGGTCATTAAAAATTTCAAAATCTTGATTTGTAAACAAGTTTTATCATCCCCAAAACTAATTTAGATTAACCATACCGCATTCACTAACGCAACGCTACCCCCCCTTCCCTTCGCTATTATTGGAGGAACATGCTACAATGATAATTACTATCAAGGAAAGGATGTTAGACAATGGCTGAAACAGATAAACAACCAGTTGACCGCATCGAAACGGCCATGCACGGGACGCCAAAGTTGCATCCCGACGAACAACGCAAGTACCTGGGGACCTTTCGGGAACGCGTCGAAGTCGCAGTGACCGTTGCCCAAATTAAACAGGCCAATTACGTCGACGCACTTCATCAAGCATTTACGAGCCATCCGGATGACCAATTATATATTAATGGTAATTTAGACCAGGAACTGATTGGGCCGTATATCAAGGCGGCTAGTCAAGCCAATATCAAATTCACTATCAAAACGGATGACATCTACCATACTGCTGATGATGATTACGCGCTTGTCTTCACTGCTGCAAGCGCCATTAACCAAGATATTATTGATGTTGCGCAGCGTTATCCCTCGCAGGCTTCATCAGCAACACCCCAGGCCGAGAAAACACCTGGGTTGCTAGATAAATTCAAAAAGTTACTTTAATACAACAAAGGTCCCCATCCACGCACGGATGAGGACCTTTTTACGTTTGACTGCGTTAATTACGCGCTAGAGTGCCATAAAGACTCATGATAACTAAGGCCGCAACAATGATCCCCATGAGGCTGACTGAAACCCATGCTGTTGTGACGATACTCAGTAGTAACAATATCCCACCACCAACTAGCGTATAGCCCAACCAATAACGAACACGCCGCCAAATCATTGGCCGAATCGTGTGACCACCTCGGTGCATCTGCGCGTATTGATTTGCACTGATTGTTGGCAAATAATTCCCGATGGCCATGAAAATAAAGGCAATCAAACTAACGGCAATACGCCAAATATCCAATTGATGGCCTAAGTTATAACTGATAGTTGTCGCATAGATCACACTTGATAGTACAGGCACGATCCAAATGATCATCTGTTCAAACCGTGGCGCCGGTGCCTTATGATTGGCATTCAACCGTGTCACCCCAACGCAAATCAGCTGAAACGCCATCATCATAATTGGAAAGCCAACGACCACTAATAATTTTGCGGCCATTCCATTAGGTTGATTATCCAAATTAAAATGAATAGCCATTTTGGCGGGCAAGGCCGCATAATTCACGACGCCGTAGCTCATTGGTAACAGAATAACAATATAGCTCAGCCACAACTGCAAGTTCCTTTTTGTCATCACTTTTCATCCCCCTGCTTTGGACTAAAACGATATAGCCACGTCAACATTTCCTCAAATACGCTCGCATTTAGCTCATAGTACACATAATTTTTTTCCTTGGTCACGGTAACTAAACCAGCTTGCTTCAAAAGCTTGAGATGATAAGACACCGTTGCATTACTTAACTTGAAATGAGCCGCAATCTCACCAGCCGATTGCCGATTCTGGCGTAAATCTTCCAAAATCTGGCGTCTGACAGGATCTGCAATTGCTTTAAAGGTCGTATTCAACGCCATACGGGCTACCTCCAATCACCTATTTAGATATATATCTAAATAGAGTATAACAGGCAACCAGGAATTCAACAAGAGATATTTAGATAAAATTCGAAATAGGTGTTTTCAATCACGACACCGTGTATTGACTATAATCCTTTATATAAAATAAAAGGCTAACACTGGACAACTCGATTGTTGCACTGTTAGCCTCTGTTAAATTTAATCAATACTGAACAAATAAGCAACAGCACCATATGCTGGTAAAACAACACTGTTAGTCTCTTCTGCAATGTTTTGATCATTACTAATGATCTTCTCACATGGTCTATTCTGCAGTTCTGTTGGCAAAACAATTTTTTGGGGTTTTTCGGTAAAATTCCCGGCGACTAATAGTATCTGCTTCTGATCTCGTCTTAAGTATGAAAATACTTGTTCATTGTCGGGATCAAGCAACTCAAAGTCACCCGTTGTCACAATCGATAAAGAATGGCGCAACTTGATCAGTTGCTGATAATAATAGAAAATTGAGTCTTTATCCTTTAACGCTTGTTCCACATTAATTCTAGTATAGTTAGGATTGACGCTAAGCCATGGCGTTCCCGTTGTAAAACCGGCATTATGTTTGCTGGTCCACTGCATCGGGGTCCGCGCATTATCCCGTGACTTCAAATAAATGGCCTTCATTGTGTACTCTTTGCTGAGATGTTTATGATTAATAAAGTCTTGATAGATATTATGTGTTTCAATATCTTGATAGTCATCAATTGAGGTGAACTTGGCATTTGTCATTCCTAGTTCTTCACCTTGATAAATAAACGGTGTTCCTTGTTGAAAATGTAACACAGTCGCCAACAGCTTCGCAGATTTAACTCGATACTCAGTATCATCGACACCAAACCGAGTTACCGGACGTGCTTGATCATGATTGCTCCAATACAAGCTATTCCAGCCATGATGTTCAGCCATGCCTAATTGCCACTTATTAAACACTTGTTTTAGTGCGGATAATTTGAAGCGTCTCGTAGAAAACTTACCATTTTCATCATAATCTAAATGCATATGGTCAAAGTGGAAAACCATGTTTAATTCTTTACGTCGTTCATCCGTATATTTTTCAGCCTCAGCAACACTAGTATGGGGTGTCTCGCCAACAGTCATAATGTCATAATGACTTAATACTTGCTGATTCATCTCACGTAAATAATCATGGATTTTAGGCCCATTGGCTGCACCATAATAATAACTGCCATACGCTTTATTTTGAATGACCGGACCATCCGGATAAGTTGGTTTTTTCGACAACAGACTGATGACATCCATCCGAAAACCATCAACGCCTTTGTTCAACCAAAAACGCATAATTTCATATACATCCTGACGTACTTTAGGGTTTTCCCAATTTAAATCAGGCTGTTGCTTTGCAAACAAATGTAAATAGTATTGACCGAGTTGATCAACATATTCCCAAGCTGAGCCGCCAAATGAGGAACCCCAGTTGTTAGGCAACTGTTCTTTACTCCCATCTTTCCAAATGTAATAATCATGATATTGATTGCTTGTACTTTGCTTAGCCGCCTTGAACCACGGATGTTCACTTGATGTGTGATTAACGACTAAATCCAAAATTAATCGCATATGTCGCTGATGTACTGCATCTAGTAATGCAGTGAAGTCCGCTAACGTTCCGAACTGATGGTCAATTTCTCGGTAATTGCTAATATCATAACCATTATCAACTTGTGGAGATTGATAGATAGGATTCAGCCAAATAACGTCCACACCAAGTTGCTTCAAATAATCTAACTTTTCAATGATACCTCTTATATCGCCAATTCCATCGCCATTACTGTCATTAAAGCTTTTCGGATAGATTTGATAAACAACACTCTTCCGCCACCACTCTGTTTTATTCATCATCATCATCCATTTCTATACTCATTTGATTAACTGAAACAATTGATTCTTGAGCCTGGGTGATTAAATCGCAAACCCGCTGATCTGTTAACTCGTGATCAGTCGGTTCTAGTGCAATGGCCAACGCTAACGGAAGATTCATGCCACTAATAATTTGTGTGTGGGGGCGCATTCGATAATTAAAAAATTGCTGATTTACACTGCCCGCCAGCATATCTGTCAAAATAACGATCTCCACTTCTGCAGGAATACTAGCCATTAATGATTTAACTTGTTGTTCTACTGGCTGGTTATCCATGTATGCCGTTAAAGCAACAATATCAGCTGCATTATTAGAAATAAAATTAACGGTGTCAGCCAGCCCACTAGCAAATTGATGATGTGATGCTAAAATAATTTTACGTTTCATAATTCACAACTCTCCCCTATGCCTTAAAGATGCCTAAAAATGTTCCTACCAGTGATATTGCAATAACTAGTAAGATTATTTTTGTTGGTGTCCATTTCTTATTGCCTAACAAATGATAAATTAATAAAGTCAGTAATGCCGGCAACAATGCAGGCATGATTTTATCAAAAATTCCGGTTTGAAGATTAAGCGTTACTTTACCTACCGCAAATTTAACAGGCATTGAAATTTTAACCACCGTTGCAACCAGAGCGCCAACAACACTTAGTCCGACAATTGAGGCAGATTCTGTAAAAATATTTAGTCGTTCACCCAATGACGTAATAAGCTTCGTACCACTGGTAAAGCCAATATCAAACATTTTAAGTTTCACAAACCAAAAAACAATGTTTGCAATCAACCAAACGATTGCACCTAATGGGTTTCCTTGTAAGGCCATATACCCTGAAATCGATCCCATAATTGTCGGCCACAATACCCAGACAAGCGTATCACCAACACCAGCCATCGGTCCCATTAAACTTGTCTTCAATGATTGAACTGCTGTCTTAGCCTTAATACCATCACGCTCTTCCATGGCTAATGAAGCGCCCAAAATCAGCGAAGACATTACAGTTGTCGAATTATAATAATTAAAATGATTTTCTAATGCTTCTTGATACTCATCGTCATCATCATAAATTTTTCGTAAGGCTGGTGCCAGTGCCCAAGCCACCGCAGGTCCCATTTGGGATTCATAATTAAAGATATTGCAAGCCATAAAATTATAGCGTACCGCGGCCCGCCGACGATCTTTTTTCGTAATCTTAGTTGTTGGTTGCTTATTCATCATAATCGTCCCCTTCATCTTCAACCACACCGGCATTTGTTGCTACTTGACTGACCTTTTTGGACTCGCTTAAGAAGTACCAATAAGCTGCAGCAAATCCAATTAAGGCAACACCCAAGACATCAATCTTCAAATATGCCGCTAGCACAAAGCCAACAATAATGTAACTGAGGAACTTTTTGACTGGCATATACCGTAATAGCATGCCAACTCCGACTACAGGTAACATACCGCCAGCAACAGTTAGTCCGTTTGTAACCCAACTAGGCACAACGTTCAAAATAAATTTGACAACATCGGCGCCCCAGAAAACAATTAGAATTGCAGGTAAGGCAGTTTGCAAACTGAACAAGGCCGGACCCCACCAGGCTTCACGACGCATTTTCTGAAAATCATGCTTTTGAACATCACCTAACATCTTATGCGCTAAGAAATTGACGATGATCCGTGCAATGACTTCTAACTGGATTGCTAATAATCCAACTGGTAACCCAACAGCAATCGCTGACTTAATCCCAGATCCAGTTCGTACAGCAATAAAAATACCGACAATTGTTGCCAATCCGTAATTAGGCGCAGACGCACCACCTAAAGCGGCGACACCTAACATCATTAATTGAAATGTCCCAGCAATAGTTAACGCAGTGGGTAAATCTCCCATAATCAAACCAGTAATCGTTCCGACAATTACCGGGAACCAAGACATAATCACAAGACCGTTCTGATCAATCGTCATATACCCTGCTAACAAAACAATAAGAATATCTTGTAATATTTGAATACCTGACATTATTAGTTCCTCCTCGTCTACGCTTTAAAAGGTTCTTCTGGATCAGTTGGCACGTACTGGATTACCAAAGGGACATTTTTCTGTTCCAATATTTGCAAATCACGACGTTCCTCATCATCTAAGGCAACAAACTTCGTAACTGGTTTGCGACCGCTTTCATTAAATAGAATACCAAGATCAACTTTAGGAATTTCGACGCCACCTTCAATAAGCTTAATCAATGTAGCGGGTTCTTTTACTAAAACAAATACCCGTTGATTATCATACTTACCAGCGTTGAAGTTAGTAATAGCTTTTTCCGTATTGATAATAGACATCCCAGTTCCGGCTGGCTTAGACATCCGCATACTTGCTTTAATGGCCTCGTTAGTACTTAATTCATCATCAACCACCATAAACCGTTTAACTTGTAATGCTTGTGCCCATTGATTAACAATTAATCCATGAATCAAACGTTGGTCTACCCGTGCTAAAATTACTGACATAATTAATTCCTCCATTTTTGGTATCGATACCAAATTATTTATTTTAAAAAGAGCATTAGGCTGATGCTCTCTTAATAACCTTTAGCTCAAATACTGTTTCAGTAGACGTTTCTGTGCCACTGATCTGTTTTAACATGACTTCGGCAGCTGCTTGTCCCATTCTTTTAACCGGTTGTTGTACAGTTGATAACGGGATTTTTAGATTCGCAGACATTGGCTGGTCGTCCACGCCCAATACTCCAATGGCACTAGGAACATTAATTTTGCATCGTTCTGCCTCTTGAACAACACCCATGGCAACTTCATCACTCCCCGCAATCAACACATCGGGTCGTACATTCAGTGTCAATATTTGTTGTAATATTTTACGACCATCTTCAAAAGTATGAGCGCCAGTGAATAACCACTGCCGATTGAAACGTAATTGATGCTCATTTAATGAATCTTGAAAACCTGCAAACCGGTCCGAATCAAAATCCTCTCCACGTTCTGTAATCACGATATTCTTACGGCCAGTAGCATAGGCAATTTTACGATACCCTTGATCATATAAAAAACTGGTTGCCATATAAAAACCCTTATATTGATTCGAACGAATAACGGGGACATCTTTTTCTTTTAGATACTCATTAACTAGGACAATCTTTCCATATTTTTGATATGCTCCAATAACTGCCCATGAGTTTTCAATTGAGCAAAGAATCACACCATCAACTTGTTGATTTTTCAATAAATTTAATGCTGTCACCTCTTCTTCTGGTCGACCAAAAGTCTGAACAATCAGCGTACTATAACCTTGCTCATCTAAAACCCGTTCAATAGCATCTACCAAATATGCAAAGAACGGATTCACGATTCGTGGAATTGTAACCGCAATTGTATTCGTTTTAGACCCGCGCAGTTGCCGAGCGGCCGGCCGTGGAACGTAACCCAATTCGGTCATTGCTGCTTTAACAAGATTTCTCTTTTTACTTGATACGTGTGGACTGTTATTGATAACCCGTGAAACTGTTGAGACTGACAAACCCGCTAACTTTGCGACGTCTGAAATCGTTGCCATTTACGCCCTCCTTAATAGAACTACTTTCTTCATTCATCATAATACAAGCTTATATTTTGATTGTCAACATTTTTTGGTATCGTTTTCATATTTTCTGTTGTATTTATTTAAACGTAAATTTTATCTAAGAATGTCCAAATGCGTTTTCCAGGGATAAAAAATGAGCTTAACAAGATTACCTTGTCAAGCTCATTTTTTCGGTATAATTCCGTATGATTACAGCTTAAATCAATCGCAACTTAATCTTCATTTTTAAACAATGCATCCAACAACTGCCCCGCCACTGGTTGGGCAGTACCAAACATTGGGAACAAGTGCGGATACAAGTACGGCGCCGCATGAATACCCAAGTATACCGCCATTTCAGGATGCTCTGGCACTAATTCGGCATAGAGATTGGGAATCATCACGTCGACCCCAGCGACCGCTAAGTGTAAGTCTGCTACCAACTTTTCCACCGCCTGCACATAGGATTGATGCATATCAGCCGTCGCGTCTAGCACGTCCGCCCCGTTACCAAAAGTCGCATCCTCTCGTAATAAGATCTGAGTTCCCCGGCTGACCACAGAATCTAAGGTCAAGTGATATGAGTCCAGGCGATACCGTTCGATCGTTCCTAACTGTAGCGCTGATTGAGGCCACTTAAAAGCGGTCCCGCGCAACGCTCGACCATTTTTGCGATCAAGTAACGTCTTGACCGTTGAGCGACCATCACCAACAATATTGGCTGGAATTCGTTCGACGATTGCTTGCACACGACCATCGATAACCAAAAAGCGATAACTTGATGCGACTACCACTTCCTCGGCCATTACCGCGGACGTTTGCTCGAATAGTTGCCGGACGACTTGTTCAAACAGTCCGCGTTCGGGCATAATCCGAAAGACAATTACTTTGTGCGACTCATCCGCCGCTTTTAATACGATCCCACCAGCTTGAACGTATCGATCATAATCAGCAATCAACTGATTAGCTGTATGATATGTCTGTGAAGCCGGCACCGGAACCCCGTGCTCAGCCAGAATTTGTTTGGCCGCTGCTTTATGTGTCAGTACGGTCGTTAGCGCCTGTGGATTTAAATCCGTTCCGCTCCCATTCACAACTAATTGCGACCGTCCTAACTTAGTCAATCGTAAAATGTTAGCGTGTGGGTCAACAACGTCCACCTGCACTCCCCGCGTCAAGGCCTGCTGGGCTAGTTGCTGGCTCGATAGATCTAGCGCGGTAAAGCCCGCAAGTTCAAACGGACGTTCATTGCTCGATTCCTGATAGCGTGCAGCCCGTTCGAGTGCCCATGCTAACGGATCGGCTTGCATGGCAATCTGCGCACTCAGCGTCTTCTTTGGATCAGTGACCCGCGACTTCAACTGTTTGAGTAACACGGCATCTTCATTTGGTAGGCCATAGGTTTTAACAAAATCAGCAAGTGCATCTAAAACTTGAACAGCCGGCACGGCCTGAGCACTAGCCGTCGTTGGATTTTCACCCAAAACTTGACGGGTCAATTGGTCAGCTTGAGCGTTGACTTGGGATACCATCTTAGCTGGAAGTGCCGGCATCATTACGAAATAACTCGCCAACAAACGAACAAATGCCACCGCGTTCGCGTCCACCCCGACTGGACTAGTTGGATCGAGATCCAAGCCCCGGTATTCAAGATAATAGACCCCCTGCCGGGCCATCATAGCTAGCTGCCCATTACTCCGAAGCCGAACTGGCCCGTCAAAATCATTGACCGACAACAACTGCTGTTGACGAACAGCCGCCGTCAACTTGGCCACGTAGCGATCAATTGACGTATAGTCTCCCGTCACTTGACTGTAGCGACCATCGGGATGTTGAACACTACTGCGCTGTGGACGACTCGTAGTATCCGTAACGGCTAGGCGTGGTGAAGCGCCAAATAAATACTGAATCAGCCAGTTCATGCGCACCAATCCCTGAGCGACTTTCAGATAAATTGCATTGCGAAAGTCAACATAACTGTGATACTGCTGATGGAAAGTCTCAGTATATAAACGGGTGAATAAAGCTTCATTCAAGCTCATATTCACGTGACTACCAGTCGTCATTAATCGCTGTAACTCATACTTACGAGCTAAGTCGCGACGACGCTGATAGCTGACTTGATCAACATCAGCCAGTGGCACGTTCGTTAGATCATCCGGCAACACAGGCGTACTCGACAGTGGCCAAAGTCGTTCGTCCGCATCGAGTGACCGCCGTGCTGCGGTATTCAAGCCCTTCAGATACGCCATCAATGCAGGAATGTCACGACGCACCGGCGTAGTAAACTTTAAAGCACTTGCGGAAAAGCCCGGACGTAACTGATGATTTTGTTGCGCTGATCCAAACGCTTGCGGGTGTGCTGTCGTCGCTAAGTGACCATGGTCGTCCACCCGGTGCATGGTGACCTCTAGTCCTAAATTAGCCTGATGAACGAGTGGGACTAAGTGATACTGTACAATTGCCTTACCAACGGCATCTAATTCCATAATGATCAATCCTTTATAATTATTTTGTTCGTTAAACTGATTATTCGGTGTCCTTCATTGTAAATGCTATAATAGTTGGGACTAGTTTTGCAAGGAGGGATTTCAAACGATGCAACAACCATTAGCCTACCGGATGCGACCAAAAACGCTGAAAGACGTTGTCGGCCAGCAACAATTGGTCGGCCCAGGCAAGATCATCGCCCGGATGGTCAAAGCCAAACGACTATCATCAATGATTCTATACGGCCCACCAGGTACTGGCAAGACTAGTATCGCGAGTGCCATTGCCGGTTCCACCAAGTATGCTTTTCGCATGCTGAATGCAGCTACCGACAGTAAAAAACAACTTCAAATCGTAGCCGAAGAAGCCAAAATGAGCGGGACGGTCATTCTTCTGCTGGATGAAATCCACCGGTTGGATAAAACTAAACAAGACTTTTTATTGCCTCACTTAGAAAGTGGCCGCATCATTTTGATTGGTGCTACGACCGAAAATCCATATATTAGCATTAATCCAGCCATCCGTAGTCGAACGCAGATCTTTCAAGTTTTCCCGCTCACTGACGATGATATTCAGCACGCGGTGGAACGAGCCCTCGCTGACGAAAAAAACGGTCTTGGCAGTTACCACGTTGATTTAGCACCCGCGGCCATGCACCACCTGTGCACCGCTACCAACGGTGATTTGCGCAGTGCCCTCAATGGGTTAGAATTGGCCGTATTATCATCGTCTCCGGCCGATGACGGCACCATCGCCATTTCACAACAAACGATTGAAGAATGCTTGCAAAAGAAAGCCTTATCCGCAGATAAAGATGGTGACACCCACTACGACGTGATCTCGGCCTTTCAAAAGTCCATACGCGGTTCCGACGTAAACGCTGCATTACACTACTTAGCCCGGCTAGTTGAGGCGGGAGATTTAAAGAGTATTATGCGTCGGCTGATGGTGATTGCCTATGAGGATATTGGATTAGCTAATCCAGCCGCGTGTGCCCACACCGTCGCAGCTGTTCAAGCTGCCGATCAATTGGGATTTCCTGAAGCACGGATTCCGCTAGCTGACGCTGTGATTGAATTAGCCTTATCGCCAAAGTCAAATTCAGGGATCAGTGCCATTGATGCCGCGCTCACAACGGTCCGTGACGGCCATTTCGGTGATATCCCGGCCGACATCAAGGATGCGCATTATCAAGGCGCTGCCAAACTCGGTCATGGTGTTGGATACGATTTTCCACACGATCACCCGGGTGATTGGGTCGCTCAACAGTATTTACCAGATGCCATCAAATCAGCCAAGTATTACGGGCCCAAAACAAATGGCCGCTACGAAACAGCCCTTGCGCAACAATACGAAAAATTATTAAAGGCTAACGAGAGAAATCGCTAACAATACCTTGGTTGTGCTAATAATTGCAACTTTTATTTTTATATGCTAGACTAAGAGTCGAAATTACTAAGGTGTGCGCATTGCTCTAAACAAAGTGTTGCCGAACAATTAATACTACTTTGGGATGTCCGTTAGCTAATTCCATAACATGCCTTATCCTTTGGTAGTTAGCGAATTAGTCAGAACGTCCCACCTGCCTTAAAGCGGGTCAATACTGAAGGGCGATTAACGGCACCACTAGTTTTTCCGGAAGTTTACTTCCGTTGGTCAGGACTTGTTCCTGGCCTTTTTTTGTGGCGTGAAAGCGACCCAAGTTCACAACGTCATTTTACTAACACCGTCCAAAACTCATGGGGAGAATGGTTAATTGGGAAGCCGGTTATACATGAATAATCTCGGCTACTGAAATACAGTCCATCACGCTGGTTTGGGTATTTCTGCAACAATCCGACACTCCTGAACAATTACTCATCCTCATAAAACCAGCATGACGTGTGTCGCAATCATTTGACGCTAAATTGTGTTGTGTGAACTACTAGTACTAATCGCTTATCTTTAGCTAGCATTGCATTTGTCTTCTCTTCCGGAATCAACTAAAATAAGATTAACATCACCTGTTGGAGGTTCATTTTGATTACATTACTGCTTGTCATATACACGCTCATTGCGGGTTGGCTCAGTTATTATCTGCTGACGCACCAGTCCCGACCATTTCTCTTTTTTGACCCGAACAAAGCGCCGACAATCAAACACGTCGCACGCTATGGTGGCGGCTTAATGTTACTAGTTACCATCGCCTGTTTCGTGACCATCTTTGTTCAAGCGACAATGCTAATTGCCATTGTACTGGCTAGCGGTTCACTGATTATGATGGCAATTGCACTAATTTTAGTGAGTTTCATGCAAATCTCATAGAAAACGCTTTTTATTTTTTGCGAAAACCTTTACAATATAGTTATAAAGTAATGAGGGGTGAGAATGATGTTACAACAATACCAACACATTTTAGTTCCTGTTGATGGTTCTTATGAAGCGGAATTAGCATTTAAAAAGGCGGTTGCCGTCGCGAAACGGAACGGACCTAACGCCTCAGTTCACATGGTCCACGTGGTTGATACCCGTGCTTTCCAAAACATTTCTAGTTTTGATACGACCATGGTTGAACAAGTGACCGATACTGCTCAAAAAACGTTGGACAAGTACGTTGCAGAAGCTAAGGCGGACGGCTTAGATAACGTGGATTATTCGATTGAATATGGCGCACCTAAGACGATTATTGCGCGCGACGTTCCTAAGGATATGGGCATCGATTTAATTATGATTGGCGCAACTGGTCTCAACGCGGTTGAACGCTTATTGATCGGGTCAGTCACCGAATATGTCACTCGGATGGCTGTTTGTGACGTTCTCGTTGTCCGGACTGACTTGGAAAATAAGCCAGCTCCTAAACCAAAGAAAAAGTAATCTTTTGATACACGTACAATAAAAATCGGCTCAGTGAAGTTACTTACCTCACTGGCCGATTTTTTACTATTTGCCAAAATCATACCGCTTACTGCTCTAAAATTGCCCGGTAAAGCGCCTGACCAAGATCATTCATCGCGACCGTTTGCGCGGTACGTTCCCCACTAGCAGTCATCATCGTCATGATAAAAGTTCCCTGACGATTCTGAACGATGGCCGCATCATTTTGAACACCGTATGCTTGATAGTCCCCAGTTTTGTTATAGATTGTCGCGCGTGTTGGCAGATTTTTGACCAACTTACTGTGATCCGTGTTCGCCTTCAAAATCGTTAACATCGCGTGATCGGCTTTGTTCGAGATCAAACGCAGGTTCGCCAGTCGTTTCAGCACCGTTGCCACATCCCGAACCGAAGTATCGTTATCATGCCCGGCCTTTAGTGCGGCAGTATCCATTAACCGCCGAGCCATTTTTGTATCAGTCAGACCCAACTGTGCAATTTCCGTGTTGACCGCCGAGAAGCCGCCAACACGATCCAACATGATATTAGCAGCCGTATTATCACTCTCCGTAATCATGCGTTTCGTGATTTCAGCATACGTCAACTGGCTTCCAGCTGGTAACGTGTGCAACGTCCCGGTTCCACCAACTTTATCGGCAGCACGCAGGGTATAACGATCCTGCATGCGCCAATTATTTTGATGGACCTGATCAAAGGCAGTGACCATAATAAATAACGTGATCAAACTGCCAGCACGTTGCGCTCGATTATTCAAAACCACGGTCTGGCTACCCGTTAATGGCATCACCGCTACCGAAGTTTGACCAGCCAACCCATTCGTTGCTTGCGCAACCAGATCAGTAACTGTCGTAGTCGGAAATGTCTGTGTTGCCTTCATCAGTGCGTCAGAATCGCTGGCAGCCGGCTTATGCACCTGGCTTTTACCTGCCGACTCGGCAGTTGCCGATGTCGTAGACGACCACAATAGTTGTCCCACGATATAGCCGCCACCCAGCAATAGTAACCCCGCAATTAATACCCCAAGGAGTGTTTGTGGCCTAAAGCGACTCGAAAAAGTTGTCCGCCGTGATTGTTGACGCCGCCGCTGGACTCGGCTTTGCTGATTGACATCACCATTCACTGGCGTTAGACGATGACCACATTTTAGGCAAGTCACGGCATGCGGTGAATTTTGGTAACCACAGTTTTGACAACTCATCTTCACATTCCCCCCGGTATTAAAAATAGGACAGTCAGCGGTGTGCCGTGCCTAATGGGAACCGCAATATCTCCCATTAAGCGCGGCCGTTCACCGCTAACTGTCCTATCACGTTATCTAAGCGTCGTTAGCCACTTGCAAGGGTGCAATATGGTACTCGGCCATTTCTTTCGTGATTTTTTCGGTCAAACTACTGTTATGTGTCACCAGACTTAACGCATACGCCACGTAATAGTGATCATGCGCTGACTGGACATTATTTAAAACAACTTCATTGGCCGCCTTTTGTGCATACAAACGGTCTAATAAATAAAGTGACTGACTCTCCTGAGCCTTCTTGAGTGCCAAGTCGATCAACTCCAAAGCTTCCTCTGGAAAATTGATCTTAGCATACAATTGTGCGGCTGAGGCGTAAATCAAAATTTCATTTTGTAAGTAATCGTCGTCACCCATCGGCATTGCTTGCGCATCCATTGTGTGTAAGGTAGCAACTGCCTGTTTGACAAAAATTTCAGCCTTGTCATAGGCCTGCTTACGTTCATAAGCTAAGCCGGTTCCAAGTGTGGCCAGGATGGCAAACATATCGTGACTAGACTTGACGAACTGATTAAGCAACATCCCAAAGTTAAAGATGGCTTCGTCAGCATTGTCATTGAGCACTAATTGAAGATAGCCCTCATAGTAATAATACTGTTTCTTATCCGTATTACTACGTAACTGCTTCGGACGGATATGCTGGAACACATCCTGAGCCTCTTCCAGTTGTGTATGTCGAATCAAAGTATCAATTTTTTTGAAGGTCCGATATAACTGGTCGTCATTTTCAATAATGACTTCCGATAAACGAATTCCTAATCGATTACAAATTTTCATCATAATCTTCATACTTGGAATTTTACTTTTTTTCTCGATTAGACTAATCGTTGCCTGAGTACAAATCCCATCAGCCAGTTCCTTCTGCGACATGCCCTTCCGCTTTCTGAACTGCCGCACTTTTTCTCCTAATATTCTCATGCTTAACCCCTCTTCATTGATTGCCTTAAACCAAACTCATTTTGTAACTCCCCTTGCTGCCCCCACTAAATGAACAAGGGTATCGTGACACCTAATCAATCCTCGTTAATCCGTTCGAATAATTGAGCACTAACCAATTGGACAATACCAATTACGCATATAATTATATTCACATAACGGAATTTTAGCAAGAAATACGCGTAATTCTTATTTAATATTAAGTTTATACCATGATATCGGCCGAAGGTCATTTATTAATTATCCAGGCTTACAGTTCGTTAACCACCCTAATCAAGGACTTGTTCATTAAAAGTGAGAACTACTGAAAGCGATTTAAAAGGGAGCAAATTAACCTTATTAACAGCAAACATCAATTGTCATGACACCCTCAATTAATCGGTTGACGTGGCTTAATAATTAAGATTAGTTCTCATACTTCTTTCAGTAGTTTATAACCAACTAACTAACCAATTTATCAATTGATAAAAATAATAATGCTTAGATTGACCCTGTAATCTTCGTAGTTGGCCCGGTCGATTTGTGATCAGCCCGTCAGCCCCCATGGCCGTCAGTCGCTGCATTGCAAGCGGCCGATCAACAGTCCAGAAGTAGACGATCCGATGTTGGCGGTGGGCCGCACTGATCTGCTCACGGGTCGCGGTCAGTGCTTGTAAAGAATAAAATCCCGCGACGGAATTAGAAAAATCCGTCAGATAAAACGGCGTTATGAAGCCAACCGGTAGTTGCGCCGCCCGTTGATGTAATCGTTCAATCACACGATAGTCCAAAGAGTGTACCGCCCCTTTTTGTTGTATCAGTCGTTGTGCATAGTTGTCGGCAAAAATCCCCATTAGTTGATCAGCCGTCCCAACTGACTTGATTTCGACTAATAAAGGTTGCTGTAATTTGTGTGCCACCGCAAAGTACTGCTTAAACGTACTCAAGTAGCCTTTTTGACCATGCTCCCGTAGTGGTAATCCACTCAACTTATCAACGGGGTACTCATGAACGGGACCGGGTTGACCCGCTAAAGCTTTCAGCGTTGGATCATGCATGACGACCCAGTGGCGATCCGCTGTCGGCTGGATATCCATTTCGACCATATCAGGCTGAACTTGCTTTACAGTCCTTTTAAGCGCCGCTGTGGTATTTTGGACACCGTCACGACCATTAACACCCCGATGTGCAATAATTGCTAGCGGCGCCGTTGGTGGCGTTCCTAGCCACCAGCCTGCGTAACCACCCAAGACTAGCAAACCGGTCAACGTAAGTAGCCCAGTTTGCCAGTTAGAGTGACCGGCGATTGCTGTTTCTGGCCAAAGGCACGACCACCATCCCATAAACATTAACCAAGCCAGCAGTTGCAACCCAGTCATCATGAAAACTGCAATAAATTGACTGACCAGCTGGCTAACAGCGCCACTAGCCCACACTATGCCACCACTAATGATTGCCATAACGAGCCAGCTAATCAGGAACAGCCACACATTTCGACTTTTTTTAAAGACTGTCCACCAGGAAATCCGCCAACCCGTTCGCCAATAATTACGCCAGCTGGTCGGAGCGGTCAATTGGCGTTGGAGTGCTGGTAACCACTTCCAGCTAATCAGCCAGCCCAACAGCCAAAGTGGTCCCGCCACAGGAAGCCAGTCATAACGCGTATTAAAGATTATATTTTGAACAGTCGCTGGCAATTGTATGCTCGCTTGTAAAGTTGCTAAATAGCCTAACCAACCGAGTGGTAACCACCACACCGCCGTAAACATTAACAGCACCCAGCGATACAAAAATTGACCGGCCTGCCACGACTCATGATTACTACGAGCGACCATGGCTGGTAACCAGGCACTCAAAAGCAACAAGCCTAGCAAGCTGACTACCCCACCGACCAGAATCCCGAGCACCTTAGCGAGTACCGCCAGCAATATGCCGGCCAACCACCAGCAGGCTAGCGGTCCAGCCAGTTGGCGCGCTCCCTGCATCACTAAGTGCCATCCGCGACTTAACAACCTGACCCCTCCTCACAAAAAAAGGCGGCCGTGATGAATCGCTTCATCCCAACCACCACAAAACTCATTACTATCTTATTCCGCGTCTAACGCAACGAAATCATAGTGAATATCAGATTGACGTTTGAATTCATCAAAACCAAGTTGGATCAATTGATCGATCAACGCCGTATAACTAATGCCCGAAACTTCCCATAGCTTTGGATATAAACTAATGTTAGTAAAACCAGGTAACGTATTGATTTCACCCAAGTATGGTTCACCATCTTCAGACACTAAGAAATCGACGCGTGCCATTCCTTTTAGACCAAGCGCTTTAAACGCGTCTAGCGACATCTGTTGAATCCGTTTCGTCAAATCAGCTGGTAATTCGACTGGTAATTCGAACGTCACACCAC
The DNA here is from genome assembly GCF_023806725.1 of Lactiplantibacillus sp. C232. NCBI lineage: Bacteria > Bacillati > Bacillota > Bacilli > Lactobacillales > Lactobacillaceae > Lactiplantibacillus > Lactiplantibacillus sp. C232. The sequence goes on along the minus strand of NZ_JAMSKZ010000023.1, from coordinate 21,811 downwards.
TTGCATCCACGAACTTATTATTATAGTCGTAGAACGTGTCCGTCTTCGGCACATCAATGGCACCAAGCTTAGATGCCTTAGGATTTTCATTGCCTAAGATCGAGCATTCCACTTCACGCGGATTGTCAATCGATTCTTCAACTAAAATCTTGTAGTCATATTTGAACGCATCGGCCAAACCATCCAAGTATTCTTGTTCATTCTCAGCTTTATGAATCCCAATCGACGATCCTTGATTGGCTGGCTTAATGAATAAATGATCACCCACGTGGGCTTGTAAATAAGCGTACGTCATTTGGTCCCGGTTTTCCGGTGTAACCACCACGTACTTGGTGTTTTGAATATGATGATGCGTTAAAATCTGCTTCGTAATATCCTTATCAAAACTAGCTGCCGACGCTAAGACACCACTACCAACATACGGCTTTTTCAATAACTTGAACAGCCCTTGTAAAGTACCATCTTCCCCTAAGTTACCATGAACCACTGGATAGAAGATATCAATATCTTTGGCCAGTGTCAGGTTCTTGATGGGAGCTAATGGATCACTCATGTCCAACTTTGGCATTTCTTCGGCGACGACTTGATCTTCTGGTTCACCATCAAATACGCGCCGAGTTGCAGCATCACTCAAGACAATCCCGTTCTTCGTGATTAAAAACAAGTCAATCTCGTACTTATTCTTGTCCATGGCATCATAAATGTTGTGCGCTGAACGCTTCGAAACATCATGTTCTGAAGAGTTACCACCAAACAACATACCAACATGGATCTTTTTTTGTGTCTCCATAATTTTGTTCATCCTATCAAGGTTTATTTCATACTACGGCTTAGTTAATTCTACAATATCTGAGCACAATTGAAAACATTTTTACAATAAAACGTTGTTTTTTACGCGTCAAATGGCGCAGTCAAGACAATCTTACCCAACATTTGCCCCGTCTCTACGATTGTGTGCGCAGTTCGCAAATTTGCTGCATTAATTCCAGCTAAAGTCCGCTTGGTCGTCGGTACAATCACCCCGGCATCGGCCAGTTGCGCTACCTGTGCCAGAATACTCCCCTGCGTCGCCATCGATGGCAACTGATAGTTAGCCTTCGTAAACATAAACTCCCAAGCAAAATTCAAACTTTTCGGCTTTAGTAACGCCATTGGCAAGGGGTGCTGATTTGTCACTACGGCGACGATTGTGCCAAGTGGCCGGACTAGCGGTGTCACTAATGGCAAGTATTGATCCGTAGAGTGTAATAGTATCGCATGATCGACAGCCTGCAAACCGGCCGCAGCTAATTGCGATCCCAGATCCTGATGGTAATCTAAGACGATATCAGCACCTAACCGCTTAACCCATTCAGTGGTTTCTGGCTTACCAGTCGTCGTAATAACTTGAAGACCCGCCCACTTTGCCAACTGGATGGCCATCGAGCCAACCCCACCAGCACCATTGATGATAAGGACGCTCTGACCAAGATTCGCGTCAGCCGCTGCAGTGAATGGTAATTTTTCAAACAATGCTTCCCAAGCTGTCAGTGTCGTTAGCGGCAGACCAGCTGACTGCGCCGGCGACCACGTTTTCGGGGCACACGCAACTAACCGTTCATCAACCAATTGATACTGAGCATCACTCCCCGGCCGATCGACGGCGCCAGCATAATAAACGACATCATCTGTCATAATCGTTGTCACTGCTTCACCGACCGCCAACACTTTAGCAACGGCATCAAAACCTAGTATTCGCGGCGTTGTCACTGGCGATTGACCTTGCCGCTGCTTCGTATCGATTGGATTGACTGCGGTTGCTAAGACGGCTACTAAGATATCACGGCCACGAGGTTGATTTACATTAATGGTGACATCTTGTAAACTATTCGGATCGCTCACTGGCAACCCTTGCGTTAATCCAACTGCTTTTGCCTGCATTCAAAAGACTTCCTTCCAAAACTAACCTAAAAATTCTAATTCATCATCCAAATAATCTACGACGGCCGTTGGCAGATCATCGTGTAATGCAAGTGCTTCCAATAATCGATTACGATTGAAAATCTGCGTCCATTCAGCTTCACTAGCCGGACGAGTATGCATCATCAACTGCTGATGCCAGTCCTTCATCGCAGTTAACAAATAATCACAATAAAGCTCATGTTTGTTTGTAATCAAGGTCAAATAAGTCGATAGTCGTTCTGGCTCGCCAAAAATCAACGGCGTTGTTAACTTTTGATAACGAGCAATCAATGCGGCCAACAGTAATAATTTATCCGCACGTGCGAGTTGAGACTCATCTGCCAGTTCATCTAAGATATTGCCAATATGCGTGTACGCATGCGCCCAACCGGTGGTGCCCACAAACCCCCGAGTATCCTTTTCGAGTAAAATGTAGACTGTCATTTGCTCAACAACTAGATCCAGCCGCGCGGGTGTCATAAACTTGAGACCCGCATGGTCCGCATACAAGAGCACTGACAGTAATAGTATCGCAAATGACCGCTGATAAATGGCATCATTTTGCGGCTCATCGATGTGTGCAAATAACATCTGATCTTGAATCAACTGATCAAAAATATCGCCCAACTGTTCCGGTGTGAGTACCTGCTGCTGTAATGCCTCGTTTAACAAATAGTAGACGCCTTGATCACGAACCAGCGGATTCAGCGAACCAACGTGTGCCATCAATAATTTGATTTGATCGTCGCTCATCGCGGTCAACGTGCCTTTCTTCAACTGCTCATGAAGTGTTGCAATCAGTGGAAGCACCTCTTCGTCGCTCGGAATCGTTACCGTGGTCGTCACGGTACTCGGTAACTGCTTAATCAGCGTTGCCATTCGACTGGGCAGTGACTGATAGATTTGTCCCGATCGAAGTTGTTGTCTTAACTTTAACACTGCATCCTTAACCTGCATCAATTTCTCTGCTTGCATAATGACCTCGTAATCTCGAATTTACCTTCTATTTTAGCATGTCAGCGCCTGTCTGCCCAAAAGAACCATTCAATCATAAAACGTGACCTAATTATAGACGTCACGAAGCCAACCTGAGCCAATACCCAAGTCCACACCGCACACCCTGATTAGGCCACGTTTAATGACAAGATGTTTCAATCCATGCTTAGAAAAAGCTTATGCTTGCGGTAAAACGTCCACTTGCGACTTGATAAACTTCGCTGACGCTGCTAACGACGCTCGTTCATCAGTGGTCAGATCTAGTTGAATTAATGATTCAATCCCGTTTTTACCAATCACAGCAGGCATGCCAACGTATGTCCCATATTGCGGATCAAAAGCTGAAACTGGGCAAGCCAGTTGTGCATCCGCGCTGACAGCTTCTGCCAATCGGACACCACAAGTAGCAATCGCAAAGTTTGTATAATGCTTACCCGCCATGACTGCAAATGCCCCTTGCCTTGCATCTTCTTCAAGTTGATCAAGGTTCAGACCTGGGAAATTTTTGATAGGCTGCCCATTGACGCTAACCGTTGACCAAGCTACAAATTGTGAGTTGCCGTGTTCGCCATATACGTACCCCGCAACATTTTTACCATTCGTACCAGCTGCTTGTCCGACATACTTTTGCATCCGCGCCGTATCTAAGAAGGTCCCCGTACCAAAAACCCGTTGCCGTGGAAAACCTGTCATTCGTTGTAAATAATCCGTCATGACGTCACACGGATTCATAATATCGATCAAAATACCCTTGAAGCCAGATGCCACAATCTTGGGCGCAATCTCCCGTACAATCGCTTGGTTTAAATCATACTCACCAAAGCGACCCTTGGAACTATTCATATCAATGGCACCAATATTGCCAGAAGCCACGATCAACACTTCGGCATCGGCCAAAGCTGAATAATCGTTTAAAATAATCTTAGTGGTTGAGCTTAGACGAGGTGACGCGTCGTCTAAATCGAGTTTTTGCGCCTTGGCCAAGGCCTCATTCTTATCGATTAAAACTAATTCATCAACGGTTCCTTGTTGAACCAACGTATAAGCCACTGTCGCACCGACTTGGCCTAACCCGATCACACCATATTTACGCATGCTGCAAACCCCAATCTGTAGTTTATTTAACTTGGTTAGCGTACCTTGCAACCGCTATAAAGTCAAGCAGGACGCTGTCTCATAAGAATTTAATCAATAGTACTACTTAGATAATATCAAACGTGCATTTTCATTAACCCGCTTCGGAAAGTTACCGTAGTCAAACTCCGTGAAAAAAGCTAGCCTCAGGGAATCCCTGAAGCTAGCTCAATCAATCAATATTCTGATTTAAGATGGTCCGTTTAGTCGGCCGAAACTGGCAGGATGGCACCCTTGTACTTCTTTTCAATCCATTTCTGGGTGCTCTTAGAACGTAAAACTTTCATTAGTTTCTTAATAGCTGGCTTGTTCTTATCACCCTTACGAACAGCCACAATGTTGGCATATGGTGAATCTGATTTTTCAAGTGCAATCGCATCCTTCTTAGGATTCAACCCAGCTTGAACCGCGTAGTTCGCGTTAATAACGACCGCGTCACCCTCGTTATTTTTGTAGAATGTTGGCATTAACTTAGCTTCGTATGAATGTTTAAACTTCAAATGACGTTTGTTGGTCTTAATGTCATTAAAAGTTGCTGAAGTTAAATCTGTCCCTTTTTTCAAAGTAATTAAACCCGCATCCTTAAATAACGTCAGGACCCGACCATAGTCAGCCACGTTGCTGCTGACCAGAACGGTTGCGCCGTCTTTCAAGTCTTTTAGACTCTTAACTTTCTTGGAATAAACACCGATTGGTTCCAAGTGAACCTTCCCCGCTGATACGAGGCTCCCATTATTTTCCTTATTCCAGTTATCCAAGAATGGGATGTGTTGGAAGTAGTTGGCATCTAATTCTTTCGAAGCCAATGCCTTATTAGGTAAGACGTAATCTTGAAAGACTTTGATCTTCAAGTTAACGCCTTCCTTTTTCAATTCTGGCTGCACGTGCTTCAAGATTTGTGCGTGTGGCACTGAAGAAGCCCCTACAGTAATGGTTGTTGTCTTTGTTGACGATGACTTCCCACAACCGACTAACAAAATTGCCGTTGCCGCAACTGCTAATAATCCTAGAATTCCCTTTTTTTTCATAATTCCGTTTCCTCCTATACGAACTTTAATTAACCCGTTTATCAATATGCCGAACTGCAATATCCCCGATAAATTGGAAGATAAACACGATAATCACAATGATTACCGTCGCCACTAATGTGATGGCGTTGTTATTGGACTGAAACCCGTCTTGGTAGGCCAAATTACCCAGACCACCAGCACCAATGGCTCCTGCCATCGCGGTGTAGCCAATTAATGAAATCGTCGTGACCGTGATTCCAGAAACTAATGCCGGCATGCTTTCTGGCAATAGGACTTTTCGAATAATCTGCCACCGGGTCGCCCCCATTGATTCAGCGGCCTCAATCACTCCATGATCCAATTCATGGAAGGCCAATTCAACCATCCGCGCATAGAATGGCGCAGCAGAAATAATCAGTGATGGTAAGGCCGCGCGCGGTCCGATAATCGTTCCAACTAACTTAGACGTTACCGGCAATAATAGCACGATCAAAATAATGAAAGGAATCGACCGGAAAACGTTGACGAACAGCGCAACAATCCAATTCAAGGCCTTAGCCAGCGGATTCTGACTCCCCGCCGTCTCATAAAGTAACAGACCTAAGGCGATTCCGAGAATGGCAACTACGACCATCGACACAATCGTCAACCAAATTGTTTCCCACGTGGCCGACATCATGCTACCCCAATCGACATTTGCAAATTTAAAATATGAATCTAATCCTTGATCATTCACGGTTCAAGACCTCCGTTTCCACCCGCATCGTTTGTAGGTACGCTAGAGCGCCCTTAATCTGTTCCTGATCACCCGTTAGTTGTAAGTACAGCGAACCAATCGCCCCTTCTTGGGTTTGGTGAATCCCACCCTCAATAATATTTAAATCTAACGGATACTTCTTCAACATCTCTGAAACAATCGGTAGCTGGGCTTGATCGCCATGGAACGTCAGTTGTACGATGGTTCCCTTTGGATATTTCGCCAGCAGCTGGTCCACGACCACCGTTGTGTCATTCAGCGACGGCGTGACCTCTTCATTAACAAACCGCTTAGTCACAGCCTGCTGTGGTCGCTTGAAGACTTCAAGTACTGGTCCTTGTTCGACGATTTTACCAGCTTCCATCACCGCGACATGATCAGCAATCTTGCGAATCACGTGCATCTCATGCGTAATCAATACGATCGTCAAATGGAGCTTCTGGTTGATCGATAACAACAGATCCAACACTTCATCAGTTGTCTGCGGGTCTAGGGCACTAGTGGCTTCATCAGAAAGTAAAATCTGAGGATCATTCGCAAGTGCCCGGGCAATCCCGACCCGTTGCTTCTGACCACCTGATAATTCTGACGGATAAGCCGTTTCCCGACCGGCCAACCCAACCAAGTCTGCCAAGTGTTCGGCTTTCTTACGGGCATCCACCTTGGACAGACCAGCAATTTCAAGTGGAAACATAATGTTCTCCAAAACGGTCCGCGACCATAATAGATTAAAATGTTGAAAAATCATGCCGATCTTTTGACGTTGGGCGCGTAACTTGGCCCCGCTCAACGTTGTAATATTGACATCATCAATCACAACTGACCCACTAGTGGGTGTCTCTAAGCCATTCAGCATCCGTACCAGAGTACTTTTACCAGCACCCGAATAGCCAACAATGCCATAAATGTGACCATCTTCGATTTTTAAATTAACATCTTGAACGGCGTGAACCGCCCCTTGCTTAGCATCAAAGGTTTTCGTCACATCTTTAAATTCAATCAAGTCAATTCCTCCTTACGCATCAAAAAAAGCTCCTCATCCCAGACAATTATGACAATAATCATCAATAGGACGAGAAGCTTAGCCTCGTGGTACCACCCATCTTCACAACTAGCTCACGCCAGTTGTCTCAAGAGTTACTTTGAACTCCGCATGATAATGGGTGCGACCCAAGCTTAGCTTGCGACTGCTCACTAAACTTCATTACTTCAAGACCATCTTCAGCTTCACGATTAATCCCCTTTCACCAATCAGGGACTCTCTAAGTAATCATAACCGCGTACTCATCTTTTCAAAATGATAACTTTTTTAATCAATTGTTAATGTAACGAGTATACCGAGCCTGTTTCTAATTGTCAAGGCCTGGCAATTAGTCCACGTCGATTAACCAAGCAACGCCGTCTTCAACGCTATTTAACGCATCGAAGTTCTCACTCAACGCCGGGTTGACCGCAACCACGGTCCCATTGATTGGACAGTTGAATTCAGAAACGGCTTTGGTCGCTTCAACGCTCAGAAAAGCGCTGTTCTGACTGACCTTGTCACCGATAGCTGGTAACTCAGCATATTTCACTTCACCAAGAGCCTCATGGGCGGCCTTAGTTAAACCTAACCGCGTATGTCCATCAACGTCTTTTGTCCAAAAATAAGCTGCATCTTCACTCATACTAAACACCATACCTTTACAATAATTTTACTATTCAAACCGGTCGTTACGACTGAACATGTAGGACTTGTAATGATATCGCATCGACATCATTAAACCTATCCCAGCCATATTGGCAATCAACGCCGAACCCCCTTGACTAATAAACGGCAAGGGAATCCCAGTCATTGGTAACAGTCCGATACTCATCCCAATATTTTCGAACACGTGGAAGAGAATCATCATAATGACCCCGGTTGAAATGTAAGCGTAGAATTCGTTCTTCGTATCAAACGTCACTCGGATCATCTGGTAAATCAATAAGAAATACAATAAAATGACCACGGCACAACCGATAAAGCCAAAGTTTTCACCAATTACCGAGAAAATCATATCAGATTCACGCACAGGAACAGTCACGTGGGAAACGTTAAATCCCCGCCCAGTAATCTGACCTGAACCAATCGCTTTCATACTCTGCCAAACTTGATAAGCATTGTTAGACGTGTCCGTCGACGGATTCAACCACGTATCGATCCGCGCAAATTGGTATTGCTTAAAACCGATAGCTTCCAAAATATGGCGACCACTCTGCGAGATCACGAGATATAACGCAGTCCCCGCAATCGCCGCCACAATGGCAAACGTCGGTGCCAATAATCGCCACGAAATCCCAGAAACTAAGATAACGCCCCCAAGAATCGCGAAGAACACCAGCATCGTCCCAAAGTCATTCTGTAACTTCAAAAGGATAGCAACTGGCACCATGTACGCAATTAACTTCCCAATGAGTTGCCAATCGCTCGCCATCGTATGTGTTGGGTGCTCCGTGTTATGCATTGTCACGACTCGTCCAAGCATCAAGATGAAGGCGGGCTTCATGACTTCAGACGGTTGCAACGTCAAGGAACCAACTGCGAACCAACTTTTAGCCCCAGTGCTCGCAAACAGTGATCTACTGTACAAGACCAAAACGGCCGCAAGCAGGAAGATCCCAAACCAATAGGCAATCGGTGCCACTCGCCATAACTGTTCCGAATCAAATTGCATCACAATTACGGCAATCGCGGTCCCAATCACGAACCACATGACTTGAGAAATCACCTGCTTCGTGACGTTTACTGAACTAGAGTCGTGCACTGCGGCGACATAAATCGACGCCAGCCCGATCAATCCTAGCATCATCACTGAAAATATGATACCCCAGTCAATTCTTGAATCCTCGTCTTGACTGCGGAGTCTAGATTCTTCTGCCACAAATAACGCTCCTAACCTGTTGGGATTAGCCCACCGCACGCGTCAGACTAACCCTATTCACAATATCATTTTGTACTTTAAGATAGTTTTTATTATACAACAACCTGGTGCCGAATTCTCGGAACCAGGTTGAAGGTTTACTAAAAATTAGCCTTTGTGTAGATGGTAAGCCGACAAGATCTCTTGCAGACTCTCATCAAAAGATTTGGTATGCGCAAATGGTTGGTTGTCACTAACCATTTCAGCTTCAAATCGTTCACCGACTTGAGTCACTTGTCCAATCACTTGTTTACCGATCAAAACTTCGGTAACTGGTTGACCGTTGACCTTAGTTTCGTTTAAAGTGACCGAAATCGCCTTATCTTTTCTTGCCACGGTGGTCTTCCTCCTTGTATTGCGGATTACGACGCAATGAAAAATGGGCTGGTACCGGATCAAAGCCGCCCTTAACTAAGGGCTGACAACGTAAGATACGTGCAACTCCCATTAGAACGCCTTTAACTGCGCCAAACCGATCGATCGCTTCTAACGTGTAATTAGAACAGGTTGGATAATAGCGACAATGAGCCGGACTAAACGCAGAAAAGGCCCGCTGATAAAAGCGGATGCCTTTCATTAATAACCGTCGCATCGTAATTTATTTCTTGTTCTTAGCAGTTTTCTGCATATGTTCAAGTAAAATCCCAGCCCCCTGAGCAACGTTGTTCAATGGGTGTTCGGCAACCATTACGGGCACCTTTAAGTTTTCACTGATCAATTGATCGAGGCCACTCAACAGTGCGCCACCACCAGTCAACGTAATTCCACGGTCAATAATATCGGCCGCAATTTCTGGTGGTAAAGTTTCCATCACGTGATGGGCCGTGCTAACGATCTGCATCAGCGTTTCGTGAATAGCTTCTTCAACTTGATTGGAGTCAATGTCAATTGAGCGCGGCATCCCCGTCACAGTATCTCGACCACGAACTTGGGTGACCTTATCATCATCGCCGTCCTGCTTGAAAACTTGTGCGATTTGAATCTTAACTTGTTCTGCACTGCGTTCACCGATCAACAAGTGATGTTGATCTTTGACGTAGTTCACGATGTCCTGATTCATCCGGTCGCCGGCCATTCGTAACGAACTACTTGCCACAATGTCACCTAATGATAGGACAGCGATATCACTAGTCCCACCACCAATATCAATGACCATGTTCCCACGTGGTTGGAAAATATCCATCCCTGCGCCAATAGCCGCCACTTTTGGTTCAACTTCCAAGTAAACCTTGTTACCGCCAGATTTTTCAGCAGCTTGCAAGATTGCCTTGCGTTCAATTTCAGTAGTGTTCGTTGGGGTACAGATCATGATACTTGGCCGCGACATAATGCCACGGACATTTAATTTTTTAATAAAATAGGACAGCATTTCTTCGGTGACATCAAAATCCGAAATTACTCCGTCTTTTAATGGTCGAATTGCCCGAATGTTACTAGGCGTCTTTCCAACCATTTGGTAGGCTTCGGACCCGACTGCCAACACTTGATTCGTGTTCGTATCGATAGCGACCACGGATGGTTCGTTAAGGACGATGCCCTTACCCGATACGTAAATTAAAACATTGGCAGTACCTAAGTCAATACCAATATCTAAAGCCATGTTTTTGCTCCTCTCAAACATACAATTATACGACTAATCATTATACCATACTCTACAGTTGATGAGAACTGACGGCTGTCCTAGCCACTCGTTCATTTGTCACTACCAATCAATTGGCTGTGCCTAATCATCCTGTCGTTTCGACCACTCATCGACCGTCAGCGAATAAATTGCTTCATCACGATATTGACCATTTAACAAGATATTTTCTGGCAGGGTCGCATCCAAATGATATTGGCGTCGCTCAGCAACAGCCCGACTTGCCTGGTTGGCAACGTCTGCACCTAAGATGACCTTGTGCAGATCAAGCTCCGTAAAAGCAATTTCTTCTAATCGTTCGAGCGCTTTAGTCATGACGCCACGACCAGTATATTTCTGGCCCAGCCAGTAGCCAATCTCACCGTTGTGATTAATGGCACTAATATTATGCAAGTCTAGCATCCCAGCGACTTCGCCATCCACAATGATGGTGGTGATAAACACCTGTCCATGAGCCTGCTTGGTCAACATTGATTCGATAAAATGACGCTCGTCTTGCACGGTCGCCGTCGCATCAACCCACGGCATCCATAACTTCAAATGGTCGCGATTATGATCAACTAAGTCGAAAAGCGGCTCCGCGTCAGCCACTTCAGTTGGTTTCAATGAAATGTGTTTGTCGATAATATTAATAAACATAAGTTGTCCTCCTGAATGTTGGCGCCGGGTTACCCCGCTTCGCCACAAAAAAGCCTTCAAAAACGAGTTTATCGCACTTTGAAGGTTTTGTAAGCATTTATTTCGATTTATTCCGCAGCTTCGTTCGCAAAATCAGGATTCAACGCATAAACGGTGCCATCGGGAACATCAACTCGTTTAATCTCAGCACCTAATTTAGCCAGCTTACCATGGAAGTTAAAGTAGCCCCGATCAAGATACTTCAAATTAGTCACTTCAGTGTAACCCCGACTGACCAGTCCAGCGATTACTAACGCTGCAGCTGCCCGAAGATCCGTCGCAGTGACCTGGGCCCCGTTAAAGTCAGTGGGACCATACATAATGACGGAGCGCCCTTCAACTTTGAAGTCGGCGTTCATTCGCCGTAACTCATCAAGATGCATGAAGCGATTCTCAAAAACCGTTTCAGTTAATAAACTAGTGCCCTGCGCACACAACTGCAAAATTGTCATTTGTGGTTGCATATCCGTTGGGAAACCCGGATGGGGCATCGTCTTAACGGAGGTTGGCTTCAAGATTTCTGGACCAATGACCCGAATACCAGCCGGTTCTTCCGTTACTGTGACGCCCATCTCACGCATCTTCGAGATCAATGGCTTATTATGTTCGGCAATAGCATCCTCAACCAAGACGTTTCCCTGAGTCACCGCAGCAGCGACCATGAATGTCCCAGCTTCAATCCGATCCTGAACGATACTATGGTCACAGCCATGCATCGCTTTAACCCCTTCAATGCGGATCGTTTCAGTACCGGCCCCGGTAACCTTAGCGCCCATCTGATTCAAATAGTTCGCTAGGTCCACAATTTCAGGTTCACGAGCGACGTTTTCCATCGTCGTGATGCCATCTGCAAGTGTTGCCGCCATCATTATGTTCTGTGTTGCCCCAACACTTGGAAAATCTAAGTAAATGGCCGCTCCGTGTAACTGGTTCGCGGTTGCTTCAACATAGCCATCGTGGCGTTCGATTTCAGCACCAAGCGCGTTCAGTCCCTTTAAGTGTAAATCGATTGGTCGTGAACCAATCGCACAGCCACCTGGCATCGCGACTTTCGCATGGCCTAATCGTGCTAATAGTGGTCCCATGACCACGATTGAAGCACGCATTTTGGATACGTATTGAAATGGTGCTTCGGATGATAATTGACGACTAGCGTCAATATCAATTGTTTTATTAATTTCATCAAAATCAATTTTAGTATTCAAAAATTTCAAGACGTTGTTCATTGTAAAAACGTCTGATAACACTGGTACATTTGATAAATGTGTCTGACCAGAACTAGCCAACAAGCTTGCGGCTAAGATTGGTAACACGGCATTTTTAGCGCCCTCAATATGGACATTTCCTGTCAAACGTTGACCGCCATGAACTACAATTTCCTCCATGGATAAACCCTCCATCACTAAACGATAATCAACAAACAAGTTACGTGAGATTTCGGATTGCGTAAAAAGCACACTTACTAAAAGAACCCGATTGGATCAGATGCCTCGCACCTGCCCAAATTCCACTGTTCACCGCTGTACTAAGCAAATCGGCAACGCGCGGTGTGCAATCCAAACACCAGCTCAACCATCAAAACAACCTGGACACACCATGGCAACTTGCCAATAGCAGCATGCAGGTTCAAATCGGTTCCTAATCATCATACCATAGAACACTAGTGGATAAATATTACATTTTACATTTTCGTTACAATTTCAACACAAATATTAAATACTTATGATTAGTTAACTAATTAGAAGTCCGTCGTGCAATTATTTGACAAGCCATACCCATATTGATTAGCAGTATCGTTCGTTTGTAATCGTTTTCTTTATTGTAATCTCACTATAAGTTGCATTCTACCATTCAACTTATCGCAATGCCCCTAATACGCTCAATCGATTAGTAAAATCTAGTTCACGAACATCCGCGCCGACTGGACAAAACATTTCAACGTCGCGATAAAATTGGCCACTGAAACGTTTAAGTTCGATGTAAACTTAGTTGTTCATGTTCCCTATGCCGACCTTTGGAAATTGCTGCCAATTGTCGGAATGTGATGATCACCCATTTAAGTCGCGATCCACGTCTTAATTACTGCTCTGCCAGATACTGATGCAATGTTGGCAAAAAATATTCGAATCAGACCGATTCTTCTAGTTAACAACGCGATATCGCCATTAGTAAGCCAGTGCTTGGCCCTTGATCAACCCACGGTTCCAATCTGCTTTGAACCGTGCAAGCTTAAAACTGGACAGTAACGGGTACGACTCACCGCGGTAAGTTTGACTAACTTGTGCATCGCGGCTTAACTGAACCGCACAAAAAAAGCACCCGCAAATAATTGCAGATGCTTTTCAGAATTTTAAGTTGTTAATGCCGAGCAACATTCAAACGGTTCATGGCACGCCGCAAAGCGACTTGGGCCCGCGCCAACTCAGCATCATCGTGCTTTTGTTGGGCATTTTGAATCCGTGTTTCAGCGCGTTTCCGTGCATTTTCAGCTCGAGCAACGTCAATGTCATTCTGACGTTCAGCACTATCGGCAACAATCGTTGCCGTATTATTACTGAACTCAACAAAACCACCATTAACGGCAATTTCGTCATCTTCCTGATCACTTTCAAGTTGCTTGATCCGAACCTCATCGATTGCAAGCGATGCAATCACAGGAATATGGTTCGGCAAAATTCCGAGTTCGCCGTCAATCGTTCGCACGATCAACATTGGCGTCTTATTCTCATAGACCTGACCGTCTGGAGTTACGATGCTAACGGTTAATGATTTTGCATTGTCAGCCATGTAAACCCCTCCTAATCAGTTACCATCGATTTCGCTTTTTCGACCACGTCGTCGATCTTACCAACTTGACGGAATGCGTCTTCTGGTAGGTCATCATATTTACCTTCAAGAATTTCTTTGAAGCCCTTGATGGTATCGTTGATTGGCACATACGAACCAGGTTGGCCCGTAAAGTTTTCGGCAACGAAGAAGTTTTGTGACAAGAAGAATTGAATCCGCCGTGCACGCGCAACAGTTGTCTTTTCTTCGTCAGATAATTCATCCATCCCTAAAATCGAGATAATATCTTGCAATTCACGATAACGTTGCAAGACCCGTTGAACTTCCGTTGCAACTTGATAATGTTCTTCGCCCACGATTGATGGGTCCAGAGCGATTGAAGAAGAAGCTAATGGGTCAACGGCTGGGTAGATCCCTTGTTCCGTCAAAGAACGTTCCAAGTTGGTCGTCGCATCCAAATGGGCGAAAGTCGTTGCAGGTGCCGGGTCGGTATAATCATCGGCAGGTACATAAACGGCTTGAATCGAAGTAACTGACCCCTTCTTGGTAGAAGTGATCCGTTCTTGTAATTGACCCATTTCAGTGGCTAAGGTTGGTTGGTAACCAACGGCTGAAGGAATCCGACCAAGTAAGGCGGAAACTTCAGAACCAGCTTGCGTGAACCGGAAGATATTGTCGATGAATAACAACACGTCTTGACCTTGAACATCACGGAAGTATTCCGCAATCGTCAAACCGGTCAAGGCCACCCGCATCCGGGCACCAGGTGGTTCGTTCATTTGACCATAAACCATGGCGGTATTCTTCAAAACGCCGGAAGCCTTCATTTCGAAGTAAAGGTCATTCCCTTCACGCGTCCGTTCACCAACACCGGTAAACACGGAAATCCCGTTATGTTCTTGGGCAATGTTATGAATTAATTCCTGGATTAAAACAGTTTTACCAACACCGGCACCACCGAACAACCCAATCTTACCACCACGAACATAAGGTGCTAAGAGGTCAATAACTTTAATTCCAGTTTCCAATACTTCAGTACTGGTCGTTAATTCATCATATTTAGGCGCATCCCGATGAATCGGGTTACGTTCTGCGTCTGGACCGAATTCTGGACCACCATCAATGGTTTCCCCTAAAACGTTGAAGACCCGGCCTAACGTCTCTTTACCAACGGGAACAGTAATTGAAGAACCAGTGTCTTCAACTGTCATTCCCCGGCGCAAGCCATCCGTACCATCCATCGCGACGGTCCGAACAACCCCATCACCTAATTCCAACGATACTTCCACCGTTAAAGTGTCATCGTTGTCCTTCTGAATGATCAAGGCGTTATTAATATCGGGTAACTTATCGTTTAGAGAGAATTCAACGTCAACAACGGGTCCAATAACTTGTACAACTTTACCTGTACTCATTAGTCGTTAATTCCTCCCACTTCGTTATTCTTGCGCAACCAAACCACCAGTGATTTCAGTGATTTCAGTGGTAATAGCAGCTTGACGCGCACGGTTATATTTCAGATTTAATTTATCGATTAAATCGCCAGCGTTATCTGATGCAGCCTTCATCGCGGTTGACGACGAAGCATGTTCAGCAGTCTTGGCATCCAAGATTGCACCATAAACCAAGCTTTCAGCATATTGTGGCAACACGGCCGACAAAATGGCTTCTTCTGACGGTTCCATTTCATACTCGGGACCGACATCTACCCGGCTATCCTTGGCTTTACGATTATCTGACTCACTTTGTTCAAAGGTCTCTTCGGAGATCGGTAACATCTTAACGGCCCGAAAACCAGAAGAGAGCCGATTAATAAAGTGGTTGTAGAAGACGTAAAGTTCATCAAAGACTTCGTTGTGGTACATTGATGTGACTGTCTTAACGATTTCACGAACCTCTTTAAAAGTTGGGACATCAGAGACGCCGCGGTACTCATAAGCCACGTTTAACCCGTTCTTTTTATAGAAATCCGCACCAGTGCCACCAACCGCCAAAACGACTGCGTTATCGGCATCAACCTTGTGCGTCCGCATGAAATCGTTAGTCTGTTTCAACACGTTACTGTTGTAACTACCAACGAGGCCACGGTCCGAAGTGATCACCAATAAACCAGTCTTTTTAACGGGGCGTTGCGCGAGCAATTCACTAACTGAAATCGTATTCGAATTACTGTTAGCAACACCGGCACTTGCTGACATCAGATGAGCTTTGGCAAGATGTGAAACGATGCTTTCAACTTTAGAAGCGTACACCTGATACGTGCTGGTATGCTTTTGAATCTGGTTCAATTTTGAAGTTGAGACCATTTGCATTGCCGACGTAATTTGATGAGTCTTCTTTGTTGAGTCAATTCGGCGCTTGACATCCATTAATGATTCTGCCATGCACTACTCACCATCCTTTTCAGCCATAACTACTTCGCAGCGGCAGCGGTTGGCTGGAATTGTTCTGCAAACGCATCTAAGGCCCCATTCATCTTATCAGCTTCTGGTAACTTCTTGGTTGCCAAAATCGTATCAAAGAGGTCCTGATGACTAGCATGAATAAATTCAAACAATTCACTTTGGTAACGGGCAATATCATCAACTGCCACTTTATCCAAATAACCGTTGGTCAAAGCATATAAAATCATTACTTGTTCTTCGACCTTCAATGGTGAATGAACAGGTTGTTTTAAGACTTCAACGATCCGTTGCCCACGATTTAATTTCGCTTGGGTTGCAGCATCCAAGTCAGAACCGAATTGTGAGAAGGATTCCAATTCACGATAAGAAGCCAAGTCAAGACGCAAGGTCCCGGCAACGGACTTCATCGCTTTAATTTGCGCATCCCCACCAACCCGGGAAACAGAGGCCCCGGCATCAATCGCTGGCCGCACACCTGAATAGAATGAATCACTATCCAAGAAGATTTGCCCATCGGTGATTGAAATAACGTTAGTTGGAATATAAGCCGAAATATCCCCAGCTTGCGTTTCGATAATTGGTAAGGCCGTCATTGAACCGCCACCCAATTCATCGCTCAACTTGGCAGCCCGTTCGAGTAACCGTGAGTGCAAGTAGAAGACATCCCCAGGATAAGCTTCACGACCTGGAGGACGACGGAGGATCAAGGAAAGTTCACGGTAAGCCGTTGCTTGCTTTGAAAGGTCATCATAGACGATCAAAACGTGCTTGCCGTTCATCATAAATTCTTCACCCATCGCTGCCCCAGCATAAGGAGCTAAGTACAGTAATGGCGCTGGTTCAGCAGGTCCGGCAGTTACAACTATTGTGTAGTCCATCGCACCTAACTTCTTCAACGTTTCAACTTGGGCCCGTACAGTTGAGTCCTTTTGACCGATTGCAACGTAGACACAAATCATGTCTTGGTCCTTTTGGTTCAAAATGGCATCAATGGCAACGGACGTCTTCCCAGTCTTACGGTCACCGATAATCAATTCACGTTGGCCCCGACCAATTGGAACTAAGGCATCAATGGCCTTGATCCCAGTTTGAAGTGGTTCGCTAACTGATTGCCGTTGCATAATACCAGGAGCTTTATGTTCGATTGGCCGCGTATTCGTGGTCTTAATCTCACCTAAACCGTCAACTGGTTGACCTAATGGGTTAACGACCCGGCCAATCATGGCGTCACCGACTGGAACTTCCATGATGCGGCCAGTCCGCTTAACAGTATCGCCTTCACGAATACCATCAAAATCCCCTAAAACAACGATACCAACATCGTTGCTTTCGAGGTTTTGTACCATCCCGTAAACTCCGTTACTGAATTCGAGTAATTCACCTTGTAAGGCGTTGTCGAGTCCGTGAGCACGGGCGATCCCATCACCAACGTAGGTGACAGTACCGGTTTCAGCAACTGAGAGCTCAGTTTGATAACTTTCTAATTGTTGTTTGATTAGAGCACTGATTTCTTCAGATTTAATGCTCATAAAAGTTTCACCTCTTCGTAAACTAATTGTTGATGAGTGCTCGTCTTAAATTCGTTAGTTGTAACGCAACGCTACCATCAAACGTTTGATTATTTGACTTCACAATTACACCGCCAATGATTGCTTCATCGACTTTACGTGACAAAACAACCTGATTGGCACCAACGCGTTTGGCGAATGCCTTTGCGATTGCATCAGCTTGCTCATCTGACAACTTGACCGCAGACGTTACTTCGGCATGCACTATTTTGCGACTCTCATCGAAACGTGCTTCAAACGCGTCAACAATGCCAACTAAGTTCGACATGCGGCCGTAATCATACAACATTTGAATAAAGTTTTTAATGTATTCTGAAGCGTGGTCAGTCAAAGTTGACAACGTTGTCTGTTTTTGATCAACCGGAAGCAATGATCCTGAGAGGACCTCTGCCAATTGCGGGTTGTCGACAAAGACTTGCCGTAATTGCTTTAACTCGGCCAGGAATGCTTCGGTCTGATCTTTTTCAACTGCAAGTTCAAAGAGTGCCTTTGAATAACGACTTGCAATTGTAAGATTATCAAGACTCATGCTTTCCCAACCCTTCAATATACGAATTAATTAATGCCTGTTGGCCTTCCGGATCCAATTGCTTCTTAATAATCTTCGTAGCAATCGCAACCGAAATGTCAGCGACGTCTGATTGGACGTTCTTCAAGGCATCTTGACGCTCCTGTTCAATATCCTTACGCGCATTTTGTTTATACTGCGTTGCTTCGTTTTGCGCATCGGCAACGATACTTGACCGTTGCTTTTCGCCACTCTTTTTCGCGTCAGCGACAATTTCACTCGCTTCAGCGCGAGAGTGTGATAGCGCATCACGCCGTTGATCAGCTAAGTCACTCGCTTCTTGCCGAGACTTTTGTGCTGAATCAATGTCGTTCGCAATCTTGTCAGCTCGATCAGCCATCATTTTTGTGATGGGCTTCCAAGCAACAACAGAGATCAATGCCATCAAAACAATAAAGCTAATCCCGATAAACAACATATCACCAAGGTAGAGACCGGATGCACCGATAATTAAATGCGAGAGCATCTAATGACACCTCCTTCTTTCATTTTCATTAAAATGAACTCGTTGACCAATGATTACTTGTTCATAACCATCAAAGCAACAACGAAGGAAATGATAGGCATTGATTCGATCAACCCAACACCGATGAACATGTTAGTCCGTAATTGACCAGATAATTCTGGTTGACGGGCCATCCCTTCAAGCATCTTAGAAATAACCAAACCGTTACCAATACCAGCACCTAAAGCGGCACCAAACATAGCAATACCTGCAGCAATTGCTCCCATAATCTGTGTATCCTCCTTAAAATTAAAAAACTAGAAATTATTCCTCGTCGTTAACCTTCTGAGAAATATAAACTGAAGTCAAGGTTACGAACACGAACGCTTGAATGCTCCCGATAAACACTGAGAAACCTTGCCATAAGAGTTCAATTGGAAATGAGTAAACATAGCTCAACCAACCGTTGCTCTTTGCCAAATCAGCAACCTTCGTTAGTAACATTTCACCAGCAAAGATGTTCCCGAACAGCCGAAGACCTAAAGTTAGGAAATCGGTAAATTGTTCAAAGACGTTAATAACCGAGAAAACAGCAAAAGGTTGTGTGTATTCTTTCAAATAACCACCCATACCTTTCTTACGAACACCCGCAGCATGTGCAAGTGCAACGGTCATAAACGATAACGTCAAAGTCACAATCGGATCGGCGGTTGGACTCTTCAGATACGTATACTGCCCGACCTGAACGTGAATGAACAATCCAAGTTGGTTAGCGATGAAGATAAAGAGAAACAATGTAAATGCGTACAAACCGAAGTTAGACGCTTCGTTACCCTTGATCGACCCTTTGACAATGCCATTCGTGAACTCGATGAGCCACTCCAGCACATTTTGTCCACCCTTGGGCTTCATTGTTAAATGTCGCGAAAGTAAAAAAACAAACAAGAAAACAATCAGACAAGTCACAATTACTGAGATGTCATTCGCGATATTAAACGTCAGTCCAAGGAATTTGACTGTAGGAACTGGATCACCCACTGAATATCACCTCTTTCCTTTAATTTCGGTGCTACGATAACCTTAACCTTTGAGCTAGTCAACGTCAATTTTATCGTAACCTGAAATGGTAGATTAGAGACACCCCTAATCAAAATACAAAGGTAATAATACCACCACCGTCGAAAAAATTCAAAATAATTTCAACATTTCGTCAATCAATAAAAATCCAACAATATCAAGCTTTCATTAAGCTTTCAAATCGTTGGATTTTCATTATTTTGACTTTATTTTCATTCTTGGCACGCGCAATGACGGCCTACTTCTCATTTACCGCCGTCTTTGGCAGCACCAAGTTCATCACAATTCCGAGCACCGTTGCAACTGCTAGACCACTGAACTGAAAGCTTCCCAGTTGTAAATAGGCATTGCCAATTCCAATGACCAAAATCGCTGATGCAATCATTAAATTTCGCTTCTGATTAAAATCAACTTTATTATCAATCAGAATTCGCATCCCACTTGAAGCAATTACCCCAAACAGTAGAAAGCTGACCCCACCGATGACGGGTGATGGAATACTCTCGATCAACGCGGATAACTTACCCACAAAACTAAAGACGATGGCAAAAAAGGCGGCCCCACCGAGCACATAAATACTGTGGACCCGCGTAATTGCCAGCACCCCAATATTTTCACCATAGGAGGTCACGGGTGGTCCACCGACAAAGCCGGCGATAATCGAGGCTGTCCCGTCACCAGCCAATGTATGGTTCAAGCCAGGATCCTTGAAGAAATTCCGCTTAGTCAACTTATTGAGTACCATAATATGGCCCATATGTTCTGACATCGTCACAAAGGCGATTGGTGCCATACTCAGAATCGCGCCCCAATAAATGCCAGGATGATAACTAATAAAAGGCAATTGAAAGGCGGGCATCGCAAACCACTGCGCTTTTTCCACACCAGAAAAGTCAACGATTCCAACTAACACGGCAATGATATACCCACAGACGATTCCCAACAATATCGGTACTAAACTCATAAATCCACGCAAGTACATGTTAAAAATGACGGTCAGTAACATCGTCGCCATCGCGACGCCGAAATATTTAATATCATAACTACTCCCGTTCATCGTTGCGTCCTTAGCTGCCGTCCCTGCGAGTGACAACCCAATTACCATCACAATCGGCCCCACGACGATCGGGGGAAGCGCCTTATCGATCCAGTCAGAACCGATTAAAGTAACTAATAAACTAACTAGCAGGTACACACAGCCCACCGCGACAGTCCCCTGAGCGATGGCCGGATATCCTGCGGTCTTCATCAGAGACTGCATCACAACGATAAATGAAAAGCTCGAGCCCATATACGCCGGAATCTTTCCGCGCGTGATGAGGATATACATTAGCGTCCCAACACCAGAGCTAAACAGCGCAATACCTGGATTTAATCCCACCAGGATTGGCACCAATACCGTGGAACCAAACATCGAGAACAGATGTTGCACCGACAAGCCTAACCAACTACCTAATTTTGGTCGGTCATGAATATCTAACACGACTTCATCATTATGAAACGCCGCTTTCTTTGTCATAACGCACCCCTTTTTATGAATGATTGCAAAAGAAAAGACAGCCCACCACTCAAAGCGGCTAGGCTGTCCGAAATTACGCACAGCTTCCTTGAAAGCGCACGTCCGTTCATCCTTTTCAGCCTCTCTGAGCTAATTTAAAGGAACTGTTTAATTGCAATTAGTCTACTCGTCTCCGAAATAATTGTCAACTCAATGTTTGAACCGAACCAGTAACAGCCCCTAAAAACGGAGAGCGTAAAATATCTTGTGTAAATGCATAAAAGATTTCTGAATTGTATAGAAATAGGGAATGCCTTCCCTTATGATATTTAGTAACCACAGAAAACATCACAGGAGGCATTCCCC
>NZ_JAMSKZ010000022.1:0-46128 GCF_023806725.1 Lactiplantibacillus sp. C232 | reverse complement strand
ACTCGCTTTCAATTGGTTTTGGTCGACTTGATTGTAGCACAGGACGATATGTCCTTTTGTTGTACATAAAAATAGTGTTGATGGATTTTATCCATCAACACTAAATATCATAGACCCTTTAAAAACGATAATTGTAATCACCGGTCATCAGTCTTGGTAAACCCAATTAGTTTACCAGCTAATGGCCGGCGATTTTTGTAAGGTGCAATAATCACCCCTAATAGTGCATTCTATTCTATAATTAAGTCAAACATCATGGACGTTGCTGACGACCACGTATCAGCCGTGACATGATTATTGGGGAGGGGAACAGTATGAATTATCGCAACTTGCTCGTATTACCACTTGCCGTCTTGTTGGTCGGCTGTTCATCACCAACACACCAGGATTCCAAGACTAGTCAGACGACCACGAGTGCCAAGGCAACGGTCAGCAGCACCCAAAAGAAGACTAAGGCTACCAGTAGTACTAGTAGTCGGACCCAAACCGCGACAACGCGCTCGTCTAAAACAGCACGTGAGCGGGCCAGCGCTGCTAACAAGTCGGTCACCCAGCCCACGGCTACGACCCGGCTGGCAGCATTGAATCAACAATTGACTAAGACGTTGGGAAAGCAGGCGCTCGTTCCACAAGTCGATGGGTTAACCAGTGGCAGTTCGAAGTTGAACATGCGCTATTCAGGTGACGCAGCCAATTACACCATCCATTATAGTGTGGGACAGCAGGCCCAGCCATTCAACGCGACGGCCGTGGTGGATGAAACGGCTTATGCGACTGTCACTAAGACGACCTATGCGACAACTAATGCCGCGGCCCAGCAGGTGGGTTATCGTGATAATAAATCCACAGCAGGGCTGCCAACCGTCGATCTCGGTCATCAAATCACCGCGCATATCGACGCGGGTGCTGGTCAACGATATATCATGTGGAATGAGGGCCGCTGGTCGTTGACCGTGCATGCGAACATGATGCACGAAGATGCGGGCGTCGCGTTAGCTAAACAGGCCGTCGCTACTTTCGAGCAGGTCTACTTACCAGCACCACAGTCGGTCGGCGCCATCACTTTTGACGCGATTTCGTCAGGCTCTGGACCTTTAGACCAAGTTATCCAATGGCAAGCTGGTAAAGTGGTTTATCAAGTCAAGGCTCAAGAGATGGCAACGGCTATCAAAATGGCTGCCAGTATGCAATAATCAATAACTAGTTTCTACGCTCGTTAAATTAAGCAGTGAGCTGACAAACAAAAGTAGCAGCGTAATCAGCCAGAGATGGCTAGTACACTGCTACTTTTGTTGGTTAGGCGTTATTTTCATCTCATTCGACTGCCAGCTGGTGAATCGCGACTATTGATCAGTCGGAGATTGGCGCAGTTGTTGTTCGATGGGCTGCGTCGCTTTTAAGATAAGTGCTTGGTCACTCAGCGAGATGATACGGTGGTGGGTGATCACGGCAGAATCAGTTAATGCTTGGTAAACAGCCGCTGCAACCACCCAACAAGTATCGGTGTCGTAATCACGCGCATGCAGTAAATCATAACCGTCACTCATATCTAGGTAGACTTGAAAGCCGATACCTAGCCGCGCCTGTAATCGTTTCGCATAACGTTGATAAAGCGCGCGATTGGCCTCAGGGTCGGGGGTCGGCCCGATAATCCGTTCACCGAGTTGTAAGTTTGGCACTAAGCGCACTTGCATGTCGGTGCCTCCTTTGCGTTGAAAATTATAATCCTATTTTAGTCTAATCCATTCATGAAATAAAGGCACTAATCAACCGCAGTTAAGGTGATTAGTGCCTTTATACGCATTCAGTTAAGCTACTAGACGTAATAGTAGCCACCCGGCAACGCCAATTAACAGGGCGTAACCCAGACCTGGTAGTAGTGTTTTACGTAAGATGGCGCCTTCTTGACCACTCAGGCCAACGACTGAGCTGACAGCAACGATATTATGGACACAGACCATATTGCCGGCTGCCGCACCGACGAGCTGGGCTGCCAAGATAATCGTGGGCTTCAAACTCGCATTGGCCGCAATATCAGCTTGAATTTGCGCAAAAGTCAGTGTCGAGACCGTGGTACTACCAGTTACGAACGCCCCTAATTGGCCTAGGAATGGTGCCATGATGACCCAAACACCAGCTAGATAGGTCGCGATAAACTTGGCGATATACATTGGCATGCTGGGTAGGTTGGCCTGATTCAAGCCAGAATTAGTGAAGACTTGAACCATGATCAGGGTAACACCGAGGGCAATTGCGGTGTTGCCCATCGAACGGATGACCGAATGGGCAGTTGGTAGTAAGGGCTTTAATGAACGGGCTTGTACTAGTAACCCAATGATGGCCGCTACCGCCAAGATTGTCCCTGGCGAATAGAGGAGTTCCCAATCAGAGTTGATTTGACTATATCCTAGAATGTGGGACCACGATAAGTTAGCATAACGGGTCAAAACCTGTTTGATTGGTGTCACGACCCGGCTAGCGAGTAATAGCACAACGACCAGCAGGTAAGGAAACCAAGCGGTCATCAGGTTCATCGGACTAGGCGCAGGCGTCTGGGCTGCCATCCCGTTCGTCCGCCATGGCGTCAACTGGCTCGACTTTGGTAACAACCAGTGCAATCGGATCGTGATGATGGCAATAACCAGCGTTCCCAGCGGTGCGATGATTGAAACAAATTCATAACCCACTAGCCAAGCACTGAGGAGTGCCAGTAGACTGTAAACGAAACCGATCACTAACGCCCAAGGTAAGACGGAAAGCCAGCTTTTCAAGCGGTGTGCCTTAGGGCCAAACCACATGATGAGAATTAAAATGAGCACCGCTGGCATTAGCGCACCAACGAATAAATCGAGTTGCGTGATGCGCAGGCCAATCAAGTTCAAGACGGATGCTTTTTCGGTCACATTACTCAGTCCCACGGTCAATGGTGTTCCAACGGCGCCGAACGCTGCGGGGGTCGAGTCGGCCACTAAGGCCAAGATAACGGCCGCCATGGGTGAAAAGCCGAGTGCAATTAGTAATGGTGCAGTGACCATCGCTGGGGTCCCGAAGCCCGAGACACCTTCAATCAAGCCCCCAAATAGGAAGGCTACCAAAACGGTTTGTAGCCGCATGTCAGCAGACAAACTTTGAAAGCCCTGGTTAATCCGGTCGATTGCACCAGTGGCACGCAAACAGTTGAGCATGAGTAAGGCGCCAAATAAGATCCATAAGATGGGGAGGGCTTTATGAATCGCCTGCAAAATTGAGGCGGTGAGGACCGTTGGACTAATCTGCCAGAAAAAGTAGCCGGTAATAATCACCACCAGAGCGCTAATGGTCATTCCACGGGTCGCGGATAAATTCAGGCCCCCGAGAAGAATCAGTGGCAGGATGATTGCAGCACTTGCAATAAAAATCATGGTCGTAAAGCCTCCTTAGATGGTGCCTAGTCGTTTGACTGTGCTCGTTTGAAATAATACTGACCGTAGAGCGTGACCAGCGTAACAATCAGAGAAATCGCCGTTAAGGGCCAAACCATCCCTACTAGATAAGTGTTCTTCAAAGCGGTTGAAGCTGGATTGAAGAAATTGAGCAAGTTTAATTGTCGAAAACTGCTAACAATTACTAAGAGGCCGAAGAAACACAGTTGACAAAGCAGGCCCCCATAAGTGGAAAAGCGATATTTATGAATAATTGCGAGATCTGGATCATCAACCTCAGTGGCATAAACGCTAGTATTAATGGCTGGGTTTTCAAAACCGACGTACAACGAGATCAGGAGCAAACCGGCAACGTATAAAACGGGTTGGGCCGTGGCAACTAACAAGTGGCCGACAATCAGGCCACCGCGTGCAATCGTGGTGGCACGATGTAAGTCATGCCGTCCCAATAATAAATATAGTGGCCGGCCGGTCTCAAAGCCCAACAAATAGATGGCGAAGACCAGGTACATCCCCATTTTGCCAAAGACAAAGACACCGAAGAAACTATTAAACAGTAGGACAAAACTCAGTAAAAAGCCCCGATCAACGATCCGTAGTTTGTTAGCCGGCATGGCCTGCCAATCAGCAGCTAGTTCTAGATTTAGTAGAACAATGGCCACGACGATAATTCCTAATACGGCCGGTAGTGCGATTTGTAGGCTCGCCTTACGAAGCAACGTCAGTAAACCAATCGCAGCAAAAAAGACGATAAAAACCACAACGCGCCACGGCTTGACGGGACGTACTTGGGCCATTTCATGTTGATCGTAAAATGCGAGCGAAAACTGACTCAGCAAACGGCCAGCAGGCAACGCAATGATAAATAGTAGCGCCAGTAGGATAAAGGCAAGCCGGTAACCCCAGTTCAGCGCAAAATCTAGCACAAAGAGAATGCCGAGAACTAAGAAAATTAACCAGTAAATTTTCTTTAACTTAAAATCCGTCTGCGCGGACAAGTGTAACTTGATCGTCAAGTAATAGGGCCAGATGTTGGCGGATGTATATCCTAAGAATAGGGCCCCAGCCAGCACGGCCACGATGTTAGCCGTCAAACTGAACAACAAGCTACCAAGCGCACCCAGCCAGAGGCAAATGAGCAAATAACTACTAGCCTTGAGGTTTAGGTGTTTAGTCCCAAAGACGCTCGCCGCCCGGGCCACGTAGAAGACCACGATCGCAGCTAAGTAATTCGCGTTGTGAGTCTGCTGATACTTAAAGAGAATTAGAACGTAGGGCAGGACAATACCGACGTTAGCCAAGAAGTTAAGCGTCGCGACAGAGAAGTCCAACCCAGAGTTTCGTAGACGAGTCAAAGATAATCACAACCATTTCGTTAGTTTTTCTAGGCCTAGTATACCAATTAATTAGAGCTAATGCTGACAAAAGGATATGTCGGCCGTAACATCGTTAGAATATAAATAGCCTGATGAGTTGCAAATAATATAATTATGTAACGTGTTACTTTAACTTAATATCTAAACACCACAACCACAAAACAATCCAAAAACCGTTATCAATTGAATAACCGTCAAGAACAGTTCATAATAGTAGTAACCCTTTATGCTAAAAATTACTATACCAAAATAGATTTAAGTCTAAAATACACCACATATCTTCGAGTAGCACCATCGCTGTGTCGTTATGTATACTGCAATTCGGCAAAAAATTAATAATTCTTTATTATTTGCCTCTTGTCGACAGGGTAGTACTTGTATTAAATTAGATATGTTATGGTAGTGAACGTACTATATTTGTAGGCTTTTTCTTAACGTAGCCATGTTTTATTTTAGGAATAGCGAATTATGTATCATACTATTCTTGTCTTGCTAGTGTTTGACTCAATAAGGACAAGTTCATAAAAAATCCATAATTCTCGTTTATTATTGTTTAATAATATGTACCATGAATGGAGTAATGTTGATATGATTTATGCTCAGATTTTAGCTGGCGGTAAGGGTACTCGCATGGGGAACGTCCCGATGCCTAAACAGTTTTTGACCTTAGCAGGCAAGCCAATTTTAATTCATACCGTTGAAAAGTTTGTACTGGAAAGTCGCTTTGATGCGATTTTAGTTGTTTGCCCAGCCGACTGGTTGAGTCACACACAGGATCTAATCAAAAAATACATCTCAGACGAACGAGTTCACGTGGTTACCGGTGGCTCTGAACGTAACGAAACTTTGATGAAGGGTATCGACTACATCCAAGAAAATTATGGTAGCCACGATGATGATATCGTCGTGACTCACGATGCCGTACGGCCTTTTATCACGCAACGCATCATCAATGATAATATTGAGGCGGCTTTAGAACACCCAGCAGTTGATACGGTGGTGCCAGCTATTGATACGATTGTGCAAGGAACAGAAGGCAAAATCGACGATATCCCAGTGCGTTCAACTATGTATCAGGGGCAAACACCACAAAGTTTTAATATCAAAACACTAGTTGAATCTTACAACGCCTTAACTGATGCCCAAAAGGAAACTTTGTCAGATTCTTGCAAGATTTGCTTGTTAGCAGGTCAAGAAGTGACCTTAGTGCGGGGCGAAAACTATAATTTCAAGATTACAACGCCTTACGATTTAAGAGTTGCTTCTGCTTTAGTAGAAACGAGGGACTAATATGTTAAATCAAGTTTATCGCTTAGTAGATCCTCGTCAGTTTGAAGTGCAAACTGTTGCTGAAGAGATCACCAATAATGATATTATTGTGCGGCCACGCTTTTTATCCGTTTGTCATGCGGATACTCGTTACTTTACGGGTCAACGACCACAAGCGACCTTACGGCAGAAATTACCAATGGCGCTCATTCACGAAGGCGTTGGTGAAGTCGTCAAGGATCCTCAAGATAAATTTAAGCCAGGAACATTAGTGGCAATGGTACCCAATACTCCGTTTGAAACAGATCCCATCATTAAAGAGAACTATTTACCATCTTCTAAGTTCCGTTCCAGTGGTTATGATGGCTTCATGCAGGAGTATGTGAGTCTGCATCGGGACCGTGCGATTGTCGTACCAGATAACTTTGATCATCAAATGTCTGCTTTTATTGAAATGGTCTCAGTTGGTGTTCACGCGCTCACACAATTAGAAGGCGTCATGGATGCTGATCGTAAAGTCATTGGTATTTGGGGTGATGGTAATTTAGGATTTATTACTGCAACCCTTGTCAAGCAAATTTTTCCAGATAGCCAGCTCATGATTTTTGGGCGCCATCAATCTAAACTCGATTATTTCTCATTCGCTGACAAAACCTATTTAGTTGATGATATTCCCAATGCACTAAAAGTTAGCCAGGCACTGGAATGCACTGGTGGCCGGGGGAGCGAATCAGCAATTGCGCAAATCATCCAGCATATCCGACCGATGGGGACTGCCATTTTGATGGGCGTTTCAGAGGATCCAGTTGGCATTGACACGCGTTCTGTGCTTGCAGAAGGCTTAACGCTACGTGGCGTAAGCCGAAGTGGCCGCGCTGATTTCCAACGAGCTGTTGATATTTTGACTGATAGCCCCGTTACGCGGGAACGGTTGCAGAACTTAGTGGGCTTCACTCGCAAGGTCAGCACAATCCAGGACATCACTGATTTCTTTGAAGGGGCCTTAACCAACTATTGGGGCAAGGCGGTGATGGAGTGGGACGTTTAAAGACGTTAAAGCTAACGCTATTACGCGCTAGCTTTAATCTTTTATACCAGCTTTTTTACTTTCTAGGTGGTCCTAGGAAGCATCGGGTTACTTTTGCAACGATGCGAAGTAACCAGTTAACTGATAATTTGAAGGCGCTATACGCCCAGTTCGAAAAAGATGGCCAGATGGATATTCGCGTTTTTTGTTATCATTATGACCGGACTTTTAAAAGTAAACTCGGATTTTTAGTGGCGTCAATACGGGCTTTACACAATATTGCTCGTTCCGAAATGCTAATTATTGATGATTATTTTTTTCCACTGTATGCTATTAATAAACATGCTAATAATCAGGTCGTCCAATTGTGGCACGCAATTGGGTCTTTAAAACGTTTTGGTTTAAGTTTACCAACGGCTTCACAAAGTGTGCTTAAACCACATACGAATTATGATTGGGTCTTTATTAATTCTGAAATTGATAAACCTGCTTATGTGGATGCCTTTGACGTCGATCCTGATCACGTGATTGCCAGTGGCGAACCGATGATGGACGAATTAATGCGCCAGCACCCTGAAACACACTCGGGTACTAAACGCATGCTATATTCGCCCACTTACCGACCAGGTGTGCATGGTGAAGCACAAGTTCTGGCCTATGTCCGTGAATTTGTGAGTGCCAGTCAACAGCTACAGGAGCCTTGGGATATTTATATTTCATTACATCCGTACCTTAAGTTACCAAATTGGCATTTACCATCGCATGTGCATGTTTTTCAAGATGCGACTCGTGTTAAGCAAATTATGCCAACAATGGACTTGTTTATTACGGATTACTCGTCATTATCACTTAATTTCAGTTACTTTGAACGTCCAATTTTACTCTATACACCTGATTATCAAAATTATATTAAGACGTGTGGTTTTTATGTTGATTACTATCAATATTTGGGTGCACCACATTTTGATCGAGCTTCAGCAATCATGACGTTTATTAATCATGACTCGGAAAAGCTCGACCTTGATTATGTCCATGATTTGAAAGCAAAGACTTTTCCGCATCAAGATGGAAATAACGCACAACGAGTATTTCAGTTTTTGATGAAACAACTCTAAATATTTAGTAGGGAGCGCATAATTTATGTTACAACGATTAAAACGGATTGCGCGGCGTGTCGTCTATGGACGGCGGGCACCAGTTAACGATACGCAAGAATTAACGGAACCGACCGGGCCGCAAAGTGATGCGCTTGAATTTATGAACTCGCAACGAATCGCCAAGAATGCCGAATCATTGATAAAACGACAAGTGACTAAACTTGATTTTAATAGTTCTTACTTAGTTATTGAAGGTTCAGCATGGTTTGAAAAGTATCCTGAAAAAGATGCCGAGCGGATTATTAAGAGTTTGATTCTAATTAACGATCAGGCCGAAGAAATTGAAATTCCGTTGGTTAATACGACTGTTGAACGGCCCGGATTTCCAGCTTCTGGTTATCATGGTGACGTTAACTTTTCAACGATTTCTGATGGAAAGCCACTAATACCTGGTACTTATGAAATTAAATTACAACTGCAACAGTATTTAGGCAATGGTTGGCTAATTCGGCGGACTTCAATTGGACAAATCGTTGATACCCATCAGGATTTGAACTATACCACTAAAATGACGAGTTATTCGGCCAAGAGTAATAAATCATACAGCTTAATTTTCCGCTATAGCTTAGCTTCACAAGCATTGAAGGTCACTTCATACAAACTGAGTGATGTTAACCCGCTTGAAAATGAATTTACCGAAGACGTCGGCTTAGATAGTGCGGCGATGCGTGCCATTAAACGCCGGGCGCTAAAACTCTGGTATCGGTGGTACTGCCTTCAACCGATTCATAAGAAACAAATTTCATTTGTTTCCGATAGCCGGGTGACGATCTCCGGTAATTTCGAGTTTATTTATCAGGAATTAAAACGTCGCAATACTGATTTTAAGATTTCATTCTATTTGAAGCCAAGTATTAAAACCAAAAAATCCTGGAAAGAGGTTCGAACGTTAGCTAAAGCGTTGGCTACTAGTCGTTATGTGATTTTAGATGACTTTTACCCACTAGTTTACCCATTGCATATCCGGGAAAATGCGGATTTGATTCAGGTATGGCATGCGGTCGGTGCCTTTAAAACGTTTGGTTACAGCCGACTCGGGATGCCTGGTGGTCCTAAGATTCAATCACTGAACCATCGTAATTACACCAAAGCCTTGGTTTCTTCGCATAACATTGCGGATAAGTACGCGGAAGGGTTTGGGATTGCTCCAGATAAGATTCAGCCGCTGGGGATACCACGGACGGATATCTTTTTCGATGAACCTAAGAAACAGGCGATTCGAGAGCGACTAGCGCATGACCTGCCATTCATCAAGGACAAAAAAGTCATTCTCTTTGCCCCAACGTTCCGTGGCAATGGCCAGCAATCAGCATACTATCCATTTGAAATGTTGAATTTTAGAGCAATCTACGAAGCATTACACGAAGATTACGTCTTTTTACTGAAGATTCATCCGTTTGTGCAAAACAAACCAACGTTACCATATGAATATTCGGACTTCTATTACGATGTTTCTGATTATCGTGAGATCAACGATTTATTACTCGTTGCTGACCAATTAATCACTGACTACTCATCAGTTTGTTTCGAATACGCACTACTGAACCGGCCAATGATTTTCTTTGCGCCGGACTTAGCGGATTACATGCAATCCCGGAGCTTTTACTTCAACTACTTTGATTTTATTCCTGGTAGTTTAGCGGAAAACACGGGTGAGTTGATCAGCCAGTTGCAACATCCACAAGTTGACCAAGCTAAATTGGACGGCTTTGTGAACTTCTTCTTTGATGATCTAGATGGTAAGTCTACAGCTCGTTTCGTGGATGCACTTGAAAATGACTTCGAGGATCCGAACGCAGCTGAGTTAGAAAATAACGACGGTCTCGCCATTAGTGAAGATGGTAAGATTATCCCTGATTGGGGTAAAAAGGCTAAATAATATGTTAAGATAAAGCAGTCAGTCACATCATCAGCGCATTTACAGCGTTGATTGTGTGACCGACTGTTTTTGCTAGGAATCTATAGGAGGAATTGATCATGTCACAAATTACGACACGGCGGCTCACCACTGCTGACGTGAACAAACTACAACAAATCAGTATTGAAACCTTTAAGGACACGTTTGGTGCACAAAACACCTCTGAAAATATGGCCGCATACTTACAAGATGCATATAACTTGCCCAAGTTAACCCATGAATTAGCGGAACCCGAATCACAATTTTATTTTGTTGAACGAGCCGGTGAATCATTAGGATACTTGAAATTAAACACCGGTGCGGCACAATCAGAAGCAATGGGTCCAGACACTTTAGAAGTTGAACGAATCTATATCCGAAAAGCTTTCCAACACCAAGGGCTCGGTAATCAATTTATGCAACAAGCGATTCAAATTGCTAAAGCTAATCACAAGCATAAAGTTTGGCTTGGCGTTTGGGAACATAACGAACCGGCAAAGGACTTCTATGCGAAATTGGGCTTTGAACAATTCAGTGCTCACGATTTTGTGATGGGTGACGATCGCCAAACCGATTTACTCATGATTAAGTCGCTGACTCAGGACTAGATCGGAAGTCGCTGCCTAATTGACGACACCACCCAAGCAGCTTGTTCTTGAAAATTAAAAATTGTCCGAAGCTCGTGGCTGTGCCATTAAAAATCGAACTACCCCTTGTTTTTGTTAAGAAAGGGGCTTATACTATTAATCAATCGCACACGATTGAAAGGGGGCATCTGCATGACACTAGAAATTGACCTAGCAAATCAACTTTGTTTTAGCATATACAATGCCAATCGGTTATTTAACAAATTTTATGTCGAAACATTAACGCCATTCAAGCTGACTTACGCACAATATCTCGTACTAATGGCATTGTGGGAACGCGACGACCAGTCACTACACGAATTGGGTCAAGTTCTGCGTTTAAGTAGCAACACTCTGACACCACTTTTGCGGCGTATGGAAGACGCCGGGTGGTTGCAACGGGAGCGCCCAGCAACGGATCGGCGTCAATTGGTTATTCATCTCACAACTCAAGGCAAGCAACAACAAGCACCAATCGAAGCCGCGATTGCAACTTGTATCAGTCGCTACCATCTGACCATCGATGAATATCAGCAGGCTTTGGCCTTGAACCAGAAGATCATTACCGCATTATCACAAGATTTGGCCTAGATGGGCCTTTTTATTGGCTGTTTAAATCGTGCACGATTGAATTATAAATTTAGGAGGAATCTTTAATGGCAGATTATGACACAATTTTTATCGGTAGCGGTCACGCGACGTGGCACGCTGCAGTGACCCTTGCACGTGCGCAACAAAAGGTAGCAATCATTGAAGAGGATACAATCGCCGGGACATGCACTAACTTTGGTTGTGATGCTAAGATTCTGTTAGACGGCCCCTTCGAGCTGACCGAACAGCTCAAACAATACCAGGGGATTGGTGTCAACACAACGCCCAGTATCGATTGGTCACAGTTGATGGCATATAAGCAGCAAGTCATTCAACCCTTATCGGTACAAATGACGGCCGTATTCAAGCAATTAGGGATTAAGATTATTACAGGACATGGCGAACTGACTGATACGCACACTGTTCAAGTGGCCGGCAGCACGTATACGGCGGATACCATCGTTGTCGGGACCGGACAGCGCCCAGCCAAATTAGCTATTCCGGGCGCTGATCTAATGCATGATAGTCGTGATTTTCTTGACCTACCAACCATGCCCAAGCGGTTGACCTTGATTGGTGCCGGAATTATCTCGTTAGAATTTGCCAACATGGCTGTGTTACTAGGATCTGAAGTGCATATTATTGAGTTTGCCGACCGGGCACTACCTGCATTTTATTCAGAGCACGTTGAAAAAATGATTGCACATTTACAGGCAGCCGGGGTACACTTCCACTTTGGTGAAGCCCTTAGCCAAGTGACTAAAAGCGCCACGGGATTATTGGCAACCACTAAGAACGGCCTGACCATTGAGAGTGATGACATCATCACGGCCACTGGTCGGATTCCAAACATCGAACACTTAGGGTTAACGAAAGTTGGCATTAAGACCGATCGGCACGGCATTATCGTCGACGACCATTTGCAGACAAATATTCCCAACATTTACGCTAGCGGTGATGTCATCAGCAAGACTTTGCCGAAGTTAACACCGACCGCGACCTTTGAGTCTAACTACATTGCCGGCCAATTGCTTGGAAGTACGGCCGCGATTGATTATCCGGTCATTCCATCGGTCGTCTTTACGTTACCAAGAATCGCACAAGTCGGTATCCCTGTCGAAGCCGCCAAGCTTGATACTGAACACTTTCACGTTCAAGCACTGCCATACGGTAAACTGTTAGCCTTTCAGTATCAAAACGAGGTCGATGCTGATCTACAACTGATCTTTGACCAAGAGAATTACCTTGTTGGCGCCTCCATCTATGGTAATGGCGCGCCAGACTTGATTAACTTACTGACCATGATTATTACTGATCACGTCTCAGCCAACACGTTAAGTCAGAAGATTTTTGCCTTTCCGAGTGCTTCAGCGGGTATCATTGATATGTTGACACCACTTTTACACCATGACTAGTTATTAAACCAACTGACCAATTTAAAAGATACTGTGTAGGCGTCGCCTACACAGTATCTTTTTGCCGTTCGAGACTAACTCACCGATAGTTCATGCCTAGGGCCCCTAATAATTTGACAAGCAGGATAATGGCCCCACCGAGCGTCCAAATGAAGACGCCCCAGCTTAACCAACTGGCCTGAACAAATAAACTGATCAAAATGAACCAATTCATCCCAAAGAGCCACCAACTGAGTGTGCCTTTCAGAATCATTGACCATACAAAGGGTGTCGTATACCGATTTAGCGGGATAATCGCAAGCAATAGGGCCGGAATGAGCATACTTTCAAACATTGCCAAATAATGGTACGGATCGCTCGTATAAGCGATTGCCCCCAATAAACCATAGTGATTTGGTATCGTCGTTAAAAGGGCTGCTTGCCCAATATAAACGATGATTGGTTGGCCAATCAACAGTGCGAGTAATCCCCAAGTTATCTTTTTCATCAGTCTACGCCGTCCTTATTGTTTAATAACACTATCTTACCAATCTACATAGGCGCCTAACTACCGAATAATTGTAAACTTCTCGTGAAAAAGACGTAAAGAATGAGCATGATTCGTTCACTATGTTTTCATAACATAAATAATAGGCATTTTAAAAAAGTATGCGTATAATACCTTCTTAATAAGTTTCGATGGGGGAGTTATGATGATAATAATCAGAGTTGCAATTATGATTTCAGTTGTTTTTTACTTGTATTTTATTATTAACTTATTGTTGATCAATCACTATCGGGAAC
Source organism: Lactiplantibacillus sp. C232 (assembly GCF_023806725.1). Classification (NCBI taxonomy): domain Bacteria; kingdom Bacillati; phylum Bacillota; class Bacilli; order Lactobacillales; family Lactobacillaceae; genus Lactiplantibacillus; species Lactiplantibacillus sp. C232. Next base: position 32,565 of record NZ_JAMSKZ010000022.1, on the reverse strand, counting down.
CCATTCAAAGCTATGAAAAAGGGCCCACACCCTATGAATTATTTTTGGTCATTCCGGTGCTCAATGAAGAACACGTGATCTCGCGCACGATTACGCAACTTACTGAATCACTCGAACAATTACCACCAACCGTTCACGCCCAGATCATTGCCGTCGATGACGATTCGACAGATCATAGTCTGTTGTTGCTAACTCAGTCATCGTCGCGCTTCTTACAAATCCTACACCGCACGGGCAACCAGCGTGCAGGTAAGGGGGCCGTCCTCAACACTGCCGTCCAGTATATTCATAAGACGTTAGCGCTAAAATCTGATCCGCAACGGACGATCGTGGGGGTCCTAGATGCGGACGCATTCATGAATACTGCTGATTTGACGCGGGTACTGGCGCACTTTGAACAAGAACCACAGTTGGCCATGATTCAAACGAGCGTGAATATCTACAATCAGCCCAACTGGCTGACTAAGATGCAAAATTTTGAATTCATGGGGGTTAATAATGCTACCCAACAGTTACGCAATCGCCTTGGTCAGGGAATTGCGTCAGGTAATGGTCAGTTCGTCCGGCTAGATTTAGCGTTACAGAATCCGTGGGGGAATAGCTTACTTGAAGATCTCGAATTCACTTTGCGGACCTGGCTGCTAGGTGGTACGCGAACGGCCTTTGATCATACCTTGGTTGTCCAGCAAGAGGCCGTTGAACAACTACGCCCATTTTTTCGTCAACGGGTACGCTGGTGTCAGGGTGCCGTTCAATGCATGCGTTATCTACCAGCACTTTGGCGTTCGGGACGTCTGAACCATTTTCAAAAATTGGACACGACCTTTTGGATTTTGATGCCTATCAGTGGTTGTATCGTGCCACTGACCAGTCTAATCACGTTAGTCGTGCTTGTGAGCCGTAGCCTACAACATTGGCAAGTTGGGTGGCATCACTTGGCTATCGGGACATTACTGGTGATTGCTTTTTCGGCTTGCTTGGTATTAGCAGCACTGTATCAACGCAACTGTGCCGTCGTGAAACAACCCGTTGGCTTCTTAGATGCTCTCAAGCAGAGTTTAACCTTTCAAGCATTCCTATTGATCATTAGCCTGACGCCATACGTCGCCATTTACCGACAGTTACGTGGTCAAACGGGGTGGGCCAAAACGCACCATGGTGTTACGACCCGCGTTGCAAAATATCCAGATACTGGCTTAAAACGCTCATATTGAGATGAAGGTGCATGCCGATGAAGTGGTGCTATAAGATATTTCAAATTACCGTTCTCACGATTGCAGCTGCCTTACTCGGGTGGATGATTGTCGCCAACTGGCAAGTCAACCTGAAATTACACCTCGCAATCAGTGCTTGGATAGGCGCTGGTTTATTCGTATTGTTCATTGGTGCCACGATTGGCCTTGGCAGCTGGTGGTTGAGCCGCCACCAAACTAGCTGGTTAGTTGCAGCACTGATGGGGTTAGCTATCTTAAAATTTCCACTAGTTGCAGGGTTAAAGATCGACCCGACCTCAGATTTCTGGAATTACCATACACTAGCCGCGTTTAGTGCCCAAGGATTCACCTGGACCCAACTGTTACACCATGGTATCGTTGGCAATTACGTCGTTTTTCCGCACGCTTTAAATATCGCGAACGGCTACAGTTTAGTCGCGGCTTTTGGCGGGGCCAACTTTTTTGTCAGCCAACTAATCAATATTGGGTGTACTTTAGTCGATATGGTCTTAATTTACTGGCTAGTCGCACGGTGGCTCTCACGACAATTAGGCATCATGGCTGCCCTCATTTTTTACTGGATTCCAGCTTATTGGCTGTACGGCACGCTCTTAAATGGTAGTGAACCGTTCTTTTTCACCAGCGTCCTACTCATGATGTATGCGCTGACGCGGGCATTAGTTCCACTCACGACGACCACAATCACGGATCGACGACTATACCTAGCGTTAGCGATCGTGATGACTGTCGTGGCCAATATGCTGAGGCCAATCATGGGCGTCTGGCTAATTGCACTGTGTTTGATGAGTTTGTGTGTCCTGCTTAAGTCTCACCACCTTTACCGCGTTCAAGTACGTCAGCTCCTCATATACAGTGCGGTCGTGTTAGGGCTCATGTTCACAGCGACTAATCTCGACAGCTGGTTATATGGCTTTAAGGTTGCGCCAGCCCAAGTTGAAACTTTATACAGCCTGGCTACGGGGACAGATGTTAAAAGTCACGGGACCTATAGCCCGGCACTACAAGCTACCGTCAGCCACGAATTACGGGTGGCGCCCACGTTGACGCAAGCCTATCCGCGAATCACACGAACGATGGCGAGGACTTTGCAGACTAATCTCAAACAAATCAAGCCACAGTTGGGGTCATTTGTTAATGAAAAAATGCAGGGCTTTATTCGTGAGGATTATGGCTATGATTGGAGCTTATATAACTTAAGCCATCATCCCGGTTTGCTTAACCGCCACTGGTTTTATTTAGCCCCCATATTGATTACAAGTGCGACGGTTTATTGGCAGGCAATGCTGGTGATTGCGTTATTCAGTGTTTTAATGGGGCTGGGAATGCTATGGCATCAACACTATCTTAACCACTATTTGCTAATGGCAGCGCTTTTGTTAGACGGTTTCACCTTAAGTGCTTTACCATTAGAAGTACAGGGCCGCTATCATATTATCTTGTACTTACCAATCCTTATGTTGATGACTTGCGGGATCGCGGAGGCCAAGCTCTGGCGGCGTCAAATCAAGCAGAGTTGAGTGGCAGTGGCCATTTCAAGATCAATACCCAAATGAATCGTTAGCGTTCGAAGCTCACTGAATGAAAATTAAACTGATGATATAAAAAAGATTATTACTGACAGTAGTGACTGTTACTTCAGTAATAATCTTTTTATAATGTTTAAAAGGGGACAGATCGTCTAATTTGTACCATCAAATTATTGTGGCTACGGTCATAGTTAATAGCTGGCACTGCCAGTATCGTTAGCAAATACCACGGATCAATTGACTTTAATGGCCCGTAATCCTCATTTACTAATGCCGATTGGGCGCTCGTCAAGGTGCCAGGACAGCCCGGTGATGACCACTAAATGATTGATCTTCGCCAACATGTCATGGCAACGGGTTTTCAAGCTAGGGCGACAGTCAGTACTATGGGCGATGGATGACGCTGTTAGTGGCTGGGGGGCGGTTCGGCGTAATTACGTGGGCTAGCAAAATCATTGCTATGAGCCGTCATGTCAATCCGCCAGGCTTCAGCCAAAACGTGTGTTGCAATGGATATTGTCGTCAAAACCATTGAATTGCCCAATTGATCCGATAGAACTGGTGCTGAAGCGGTTTTAGAATGCGTTGAAATGGAATAGGCTTAAAAGTAGGGCGACCGGGTGCTATTTCCGACCGGGTAGGGGTTGTCACAAAAGGTTGAAATGAACCCCAACGACCCATTTGGGCGTAATATCGGTTTGCGTGATGACATTGCGTTCGTGACAACTTGCTGCAAATTACACAATTTTATTTACCGTGGTATTGAAAGAGCCCATCACCCCGGTAAATTATTCACCAAACTTTTGATCTAGCGCATGTCCAACAAACATATGAGGCCATGGCGAATTATTGTTCGTAGTCTGCAATAATTGTTGACACTAAATTGAATTGCACAATCAGCTTCAATAAATACGCTTAATTTTAGGACTAATGGTCTGAAATTAACAAGTTGTCAAGCCACAATTCTGACTAATAATCGCCCAAAAACAGTTGAAAGCTAGGCTAGTTGCCGTTAATTACCGGGGCTTCATACAACCGCAGTACTCAAGGATGCCACTCACATTTATGGTGTTTAGCAAGCGGCCTCTAATATAAATTACGGTAGACTGATGTGGTTGCCGACAAGATAAATTAGTATTACAGACTGGTCTAAATTACACATCTTTAACATTTTTGAACGTGGCTGATGATTCAGTTAAGCGCGTGATTGAACACTGTCATGATACGGTTTTTGGCGTTTCCGGTCCATGGCAAATCATGTCTTTTGAAAAAATAAGGCTGTCGTTAGCAAACCATCGATTCAATAAATCGGCTTGATAAACAATTACGTTCTAAAAGCCAGTTTTAAACCCAAGGTGCACAGCAATTCAGTCGATTGACTAACAGTTATGAGCAATAACATCATTAACACAGTCAAAAGCTATTTCATGATGCATGGTGGCCACCTTATGAATCATAATCATATATTCACGGTAAGTCACATCAATATGATTCAGTGAGTTCAGTAGATTTTATAAAAATGTGCCATAAATTAATTTGCCACTCAAAAATTATCGCTGTGCTAGCAGTAAACTTGATGACAATTCACGCGATAAAAGCGGTTTGTTGTGATTATGATGGCTTATGTGTGGATTATGGGTAAATCTAGCTAGGGGGGCTTTTTTTACATTTTCTAGTTTACATAATATATATTATACAAAGTAGAATCAAAAACAAAATTGCTCCCCCACGACCTGATTTAGGTCCCCTGTGGTAATTTTTTGATTTTAAGTTAGCTTTCTGGTGATTCAGTTCTCAGATTGTCATTTTGTCGCAATCATTTTGCTGGCTCTAACTGTTCAGAATTTTTCAAGACGTCCGCTTAACTTAAATTATTTTTTATGATTCACAAACATCAACACTAAAATTAGTCGATTGAATTTCAACCGAGCATTTTTCGTTAATTTGGATCAACTTATCTGAATCACTAAAAGTTCAAATGTTTTCAGACTCCTAAATCCAATTATCACTAGTTTGCATGCACGCTCATGATTTGCTGATAACTAACATCGATTTTACGGTTTATTTAAGGGACAACTCTTCAACTAATAAACGAACACGCGCTTAGAACGCGTCTCTCAGCATCGGTCAAATCGCTTGTTTTTGTTGTAAATTTATGTTTTAGTTAAAGTAAGAATTCTAACCCAGAAAGGATGTCCTACTATCAATGACCGCTAAATTTCCGTATGCTAAAAGCTTTCTCGCCTCATTAGAAACTGCTGGCAAGCAAGCTAGTACGATTGAGCAATATGAATTAACCTTGGCTGACTTTTTCAACTATGAGCAGCATTTCAATGAGACCTTTGCTAAGGATCAATTACTAGCAGATTTAACTGAGAATGATATTCAAGCTTACTTGGCAATGCTCCGTGAACAACGCCAATTCAAAACATCGACACTGAACAAATGTCTGTCGAATCTAAACGGCTACTTTAGCTATTTATTTTCACACCGAATTATTACAACTTTACCAACCTTTACAATCAAAGGGCAACCCTTGACCAATCGTCAACAAACAACGACCTGGCCAGAGCAATTGGCGGCATGGCTAGCAATGGATGATCTGCATCCATACACCCGCTTATTCTTGTTACTAACGATCAAGGGTTATACTGCCACGGAGATGCTAACCCCAGGGTTTTATCAGCAGTTGAATGCAATTACCTTTACAGCAGTAGAACAGGCTTTTCTGGTTAAACTACGGGCCTATTTGCAGCCATTACAGACTCAAAGTGGTAGTTCGGACCTTTTTTTAAAGCAGCGTCAACGCGGAACCGACCCACATCTCACCCTCGCGGCATTGCATAAATACTTGGCGGGTGATAGTCAACGTTTAGGTGTGCCATTAAAGCCGGTTGCATTGCGCCAGGACTTCATGCTGTGGTTTCTCAATCAACACCGGACGTCCGAACCGACTGAGATCATGCAACAACTACGGTTAGATGAAACCAGCCTCGAATATTACCAAAACTTGCTACGACAACGTGATTTGCGAACTTTAAAAGCCACTAAAACCGACTAAGTGACACTGATGGGCTAACTGCTACAGTTAGCTTTTTTAGTTAAAGTAACTTTACGTTGTTGCACGATCTTTACATAACTTTACAAACACGTCACAAGCATTACGTAGAATTTGCTAGTTAATTAAGAAGCCTTAAAACGCCTATACAACGCGCCTTTTTGCAGTTAAACTAGTTTTATTGAATTTAACTAAAGTATTGAAAGGATGATTTGATGACATTCTATCGTTGGTTAGAACCGTTTATTGAACAAAATGGTCCGTTCGCGCCAGCCGCTTGTTATGCGCACTCAGATTTTGATTTTCCTTTGACTAGTAATGTTCATGAATTATCTGATTATATTACTTACTTAAATATTCGTGACTCAGTCAAAAAATCATTTTATTCAGCATTGGACGCGTACCAAGCAAGTTAACAATCATAATTGAACTCAAAAACCAACCTACTAGCCCAGCGACGATTGCTGTGGTTGCAGGTTGGTTTATTCGTGTTTTTAGCCTTATTTTTATCGAGATGAGACTCAAACGATACGAAGATCGCAAATCTGAGCCATTTTCAACGCTTAATCACCATCTAGCTTATTGCCAATGTTGCTTAATAAACGCCTCACGACCACCCATTTCTTCGATTTGATAACGGAATGGATTGCGTCGATAAAAGTCTTGGTGCTCGGCTTCTGCGGGATAAAATGGCTTCGCATCTTCAATGGTTGTCACAATCGGCTCAGCAAACTTACCGCTAGCTGCAAGTGCATCTCTTGAAGCAGTTGCAGTTCGACGTTGAGCTTCACTATTAACAAAAATTACTGGTCGATAACTGTCACCACGGTCCTGAAATTGGCCAGAAGCATCGGTTGGATCAGTCTGACGCCAGTAAATTTCGACCAAGTCAGCATAACTGATTACATCTGGGTCAAAAGTGATTTTAACCGCTTCAGTATGCCCAGTCGTGTGGCTGGCAACTTGTTCATACGTCGGATTAGCGACGGTACCACCAGTGTAACCTGAAATGACTGACTTGATCCCGGGCTGTTGATCAAACGGTTTGACCATGCACCAGAAACAGCCACCAGCAAATATTGCAGTCTCTGTCATCTAAATTCCTCCCGTTTATTAACTCAATTATTTAAATAAACTCTGATACTGACCATAACCAGCCTTTTCAAGGTCGGCAACTGGAATGAACTTCAGTGCTGCTGAATTAATACAATAACGAAGCCCGCCACGATCTCGTGGCCCATCTGGAAAGACGTGACCTAAATGTGAGTTTGCTTGTGTGCTAGTCACTTCTGTTCGATGCATGCCAAACGACTCGTCACGGTGTTCGTTAAGATTAGTCTGATCGATTGGTTTAGTGAAGGATGGCCACCCACAACCCGCATCATATTTGTCACGCGAGCTAAAGAGTGCTTGACCACTAACTACATCAACGTAAATACCTTCCTGGTAAAAGTTATCATACTCACCGCTAAATGGCCGTTCGGTCGCTGCCTCTTGAGTAACGGCGTATTGTTCAGGCGTTAGACGCTGTCGTAATTCACCTTGCTGTTTATCCATTACTATCAGTCCTTCCATAATTGAGTTGTGTACAATCTAATTACAGTATTTATCATACCCCAATCTAGCTAGAATGCAAAAAAGAAGCTCCAACAAGTGGTAGCTTCTTTTTAAATTAATCTGTAAATTAAGCGTTGAAGGCGTCCGTTAATTGAGGGACAACTTGCTTCTTACGTGAAACGACACCTGGTAAGCTTAACCGGTTGTTAGCAATCGTCTTACCAAAGGCTTTTTCAACAGGTTGCGTTGGGTTACCAACGACTAATAATTCCGAGTTACTATCTAAGATATTAGTAGCCAAGATTAAGAATAAATCATAGCCGTCACTCGCATTTTCGTCTTTTGCAGCAGCTTCTAAAGCAGCTTGACGCTTGAAAACATCATCCAAGTCAACTGTATTGATTTGCGCAACGCGCACGGTCTTGCCAGCCATTTCAAATGACTTCGCATCGGCATCGATTAATTCCTTTTCAGTCTTGCTGTCAAGGTTAGTGCCCGCTTTAAGCATTGCTAAACCATACGTTTCATAATCAATATCAGCAATTTTAGCTAAGTCTTTAACAACTGCCACGTCAGTTTCCGTTGTGGTTGGGGACTTTAAGAGTAACGTATCTGAAATGATTGCAGATAACATTAATCCAGCTAACTTGGCTGGAATTTCAATGTCATTTTCTTTGAACAACTTGTAAATGACAGTGCTGCAGCAACCAAGTGGTTCAGCCCGGTAGAATAATGGTTGTGCCGTGTCAAAACCAGCAATTCGATGATGATCAACCACGTGACTAACAGTTACGTCAGCAATGTCACCCACACTTTGTTGAGGTTCGTTATGATCAACAAGCATAACACTGTCAACTTCATCACTGGCCTTAGTAATCACCCGTAGTGCTGGTTCATCGAAGTAATCCAAAACAAATTGAGTTTCTTCGTTTGGTTCGCCTAATGCAACTGCTTCAGTGTCCGCTCCCATCTTATTTTCGTAGTATGAGAACGCCTTAGCCGCCACGATTGCGTCGGTATCAGGATTTTGATGTCCAAAAACTAATTCCTTACTCATTAGCACAAAACTCCCTTAAAACTTATTTTTGATTAATCTTTTGTAACCGTGAAATGTAATCTTCGGTCCGTAAGTAGGCATCAAATTCATCAAGGAAATTCTTGATTCGCGGAATTTGGTCCTTATCTTTACGGAAGACAAAATTTAAGTCAAACTTGATGGCTGGTTCAAATGACAACGTGTGGAGCTTATCAGTTGCCGGATTAGCCACCATAAATGAATTTGGCAACGCCGTGTTAGTATTAGTTGCTGCCACAAAGCGATAAATCTGTTGTGGCGTCGTAAACCGTGCGACTGCCGTTGGCAAATCAGCCAACTGGTTCTTATAAGATTCCTTAACCACTTGATCCAAGTAATAGTTTTCAGGATACGTCACCCATGGATTGAGCGTCGTATCTTTGAACTTGATGCGCTTCTTCTTCGCTAACTTCTCGTCACCCGAAATGAATAGCAATTCGTCTTGGATAATCTTCTTAGACTGGTATGGCTTCCAGTTCTTGATACTTTCATCAGGTAGGTACATGACTGCCAAATCAATCCGATTATTTTCTAATCGTTCCCAAATCTCTTTACGCGTCAGCATGTGCAACGAAATAATAACATTTGGATTGGCCTCGTAATACTTAATGGAAAAATCCTCAAATACATGGTCTTCAATTGAAGCTAGCACGCCAATATTGATTGTTCCTTGAGTAGCACTAGTTGTCTGCTGGATTTCATCAGTTGCCTTGTTCAATACACTATAAATACTGTGGGTTGCGTTAAGCATTGTGTAACCGGCGTCAGAGAGACGTAACTTTTTCCCAACGGAATAAAATAAAGGGGCACCAACGGTACGCTCTAGTTTTTTGATCTGTTGGGTCAATGCTGGTTGCGTAATTCCTAAAATTTGAGCTGCCTGTGTGTAATTCATAGTTTCAGCTAGTTGCAAGAAATACGTTAACGTTTTCGATGAGAAAATACTTTCTTGAGTTGTCTTCATGAATTTTACCTGATCCTTTCTTCTTATCGCCATCTTATGATATCTATAATTTTATACAAGATTCAAAGTGAAAGCAAGCGGTTGTTATTGGTAAATAAAGCTTAACTAATTCATAATCTTTTACCCTGTTATAATATTATCTTAATCGAATGCCCGTTAACGTGCAAGTATTCGCATTGGAAACTATACCGTTAGTGGGATCGGATGGATCTGCATAGAAACAGGTTCCCCTTCAGTATCAGTATCAACTACAAAAGAGCCATTAGAATAACGCGCACTAGTAGGATGATCATCATTCAAGATCGAATGGTGCTTACCACGATCAGTCAGCACATCAAGTGCAACCCCATTTGCGTCACTAGCAACTAAGACATAATCAGCGACCCGGTGTGGATTATTTTTCAACTCCCGTAAGACTTGAACGCCCCGCCGTGCACGACTTGTCACGGGTAAATCTGCCACCTTCATCTTCTTGAATGAACCCCGTTGCGTAATCATGGCAATCAAATCATCATCTGCGGCGATTGTTGCCCGTACAATGGCATCGTCGCGCAGATCCATAGATTTCACGCCGACCGCCTTCGCACCAATCGTTGGGACCTCGCTTAAATCATAACGAAGGCCATACCCATGTTGCGTTATCAGAATCAGGGTTCCCGTTGGTGCAGCTGGTAAGTATTCGACTGTTACAACGGTTGCATCGTCTGACTTCATTTTGATGAACTGGCTGGCCCGAGTCTTATAAGTTCGACCCGGCGTGTAATCAGCAAAGGCCGTTTGTTTGATATAGCCGTCACTAGTTGCCACTAAGAATTTTCCGGTAGCTTTAAGGTTCTCAAAAGAATAGACCCACGTGATGCGCTCGTTTTCAGCCAGCCCAATCGTCTGAGAAATGTGCTCACCGGTATCTTTCCATTTGGCGTCAGCAATTTCATAAATCGGCCGGTAAATGAGATGGCCCATGTTGGTGAACATCATTAAATGATCTAACGTGCTATTTTTAGCTAGATAGATCGGATAATCCTCATCTTTAAGCCCGTTATCATCGGGCTCAGACGCTGAATAAGAGCGTAAGCTGGTTCGCTTGATATAACCATCATGGCTAATCATAACAATGACGTCTTCTTGTGGAATCACGACCTCGGTCTTGACCTTTAATTCTTGAATTTCATTTTGAATCTCAGTCAAACGGCTCGTTGGATAGGCTTTTTGAACGGCCTTTAGTTCACGCCGTAAAACTTTATCGAGTTCTTTAGGCTCTGCCAGAATCAGCTGATAGGTTGCGATAGCCTTGGCCAGTTCAGCTGATTCTTTTTCTAGCTGCGTCACATCGGTATTGGTTAACCGATAAAGTTGCATTGTCACGATGGCTTCAGCTTGAATCTCAGAGAAATCGAATTGACTGACCAAGTTCTGTTTGGCGTCCTTCTTATCCTTGCTACCACGAATCGTTTTAATTACCTGGTCGAGGATGGACATCGCCTTGATTAATCCTTGAACGATGTGTTGGCGATCCATAGCCTTCTGTAAGTTAAATTGGGTCCGACGGGTTACAACGTCCCGTTGATGTTCCAAGTAGGCCGTTAGAATCGTTTTCAGCCCAACGTGTTCGGGCCGTTGATGATAAATGGCGACCATATTGAAGTTATAAGTAATTTGTAGATCGGTATTTTTGAGTAAGTAAGTCAGAATACCTTCTGCATTGACGTCACGCTTCAGTTCAATCACTACTGATAATCCCTGACGGTCACTTTCATCACGAACTTCGGCGATACCTTCGATCTTCTTCAGAATGCGAATTTCATCAATTTTTTTCACCAATTGCGCCTTGTTAACTTCATAAGGGATCTCTGAAACTTCAATCTGTGATTTATTCCCCTTAAGCGGTACGATCTTGGTTCGCGAACGCACGACGATACGCCCACGGCCAGTTTCATAGGCTTGCTTGATACCTGCTAAGCCTTGAATGATCCCCCCAGTTGGAAAATCGGGGCCCTTGACAAAGTCCATCAAATCTTCAAGCGTTGCCTTAGGGTGATTCATCAGGAATAAAATCGCATCAATGACTTCACTCAAGTTATGCGGCGGAATTTCCGTTGCATAACCGGCTGAAATCCCCGTTGCCCCGTTAACTAATAAGTTCGGAAAGCGGGCCGGTAAAACAGTTGGTTCGTACTCCGTATCATCAAAATTTAGGACCATATCGACAGTCTTTTTATCAATGTCTTGAAGCATTTCACCAGCGATTTTACTCAAACGTGCCTCGGTATACCGCATGGCGGCAGCCGGATCACCGTCCATGGAACCATTATTCCCGTGCATTTCAATCAGCGGTTCCCGTAACTTCCAGTCCTGACTAAGACGAACCATTGCTTCATAAATCGAAGAATCACCATGGGGATGAAAATTACCCATGACATTTCCGACTGATTTAGCGGACTTACGGAACGCTTTGTCAAAGGTGTTGCCATCCTGATTCATGGCGTATAAGATTCGTCGTTGTACTGGCTTCAAGCCATCACGGATGTCTGGCAAGGCCCGTTCTTGAATAATATATTTAGAATAACGGCCGAAGCGGTCGCCCATGACGTCTTCAAGGGTTAGTTCTTGAATTTTTGGTTGTTCAGTTGCCATTTTACGACCCCCTCTATTGTTTTAGCTGTTGTGCCAATTCTTCGTCGGCTTGCTCATGTGCGGATGAGACGGCCTCGTTATCTAGTAACGACCCGTCTTCGTCCAAATTAAAGTGGACGTTACTTTCGATCCATTTTCGACGAGGTTCAACTTTGTCACCCATTAACGTTGTGACCCGTTTTTCTGCTAAGGCAGCGTCATCGATTCGAACTCGGACTAAGGTCCGTTTTTCAGGATCCATGGTTGTTTCCCATAGCTGTTCCGCGTTCATTTCGCCAAGTCCCTTGTAGCGCTGGAGTGCATAGCCCTTACCAAATGACTTGGTCTTGAGCGTTAACTCTTCGTCAGTCCATGCATATTCCGTCCGTAACTGCTTGTTCTGCTTCTTTTGTAATCGATACAGCGGTGGCAACGCAATGTAGATTTTACCAGCGTCAATCATTGGCCGCATGTACTTATAAAAGAATGTCAGTAAGAGAATTTGAATATGGGCACCATCGGTATCGGCATCGGTCATAATAATGATCTTGTCATAATTACTGGCCTTAATATCAAATTCAGGACCAACACCCGCACCAATTGTGTAAATCATGGTATTAATTTCTTCATTCTTGACAATATCAGCTAATTTGGCCTTTTCGGTATTCAACACCTTACCACGTAATGGCAAAATTGCTTGGAACTTTCGATCACGCCCCTGTTTAGCTGAACCACCGGCCGAATCCCCTTCGACTAAGAATAATTCATTCTTCTTAGCGTTTTTAGACTGCGCTGGCGTTAATTTTCCAGAAAGTAACCGTTCCTGCTTATGACGCCGCTTACCGTTTCGGCTTTCATCACGGGCCTTACGGGCAGCCTCACGAGCCTGCCGAGCTTTGGTGGATTTGCGAATCAGCATTTGAGCAAATTCACCATTTTCCATCAAGAAGAATTGAAGTTGTTCACTCACAATATTATCAACAATCGTTCGTGCTTCGGGTGTTCCGAGCTTTTCCTTAGTTTGACCTTCAAATTGTAAGAGATTTTCCGGTACTCGTAATGAAATAACAGCGGATAACCCTTCACGGACATCGGAGCCTTCCAAATTTTTATCCTTGTCCTTCAATAGGCCAACCTTGCGAGCATATTCATTGAACGCTTTCGTCCAGGCACTGCGGAACCCTACTTCATGAGTCCCACCGTCTGGCGTCCGCACGTTATTGACGAATGACAACAAGTTTTCCGAATAGCCATCGTTGTACTGCGCAGCGACCTCAACTTCGACACCTTCCTTAGTGCCGTCAAAGAACATAATATCCCCGAGGGTGTCCTTATCTTCATTGAGGTAACTGACAAACGCCTTGATACCATCTTCGTAATGGAAGACCAGCTCTTGTTGTTGATTTTCCCGTTCGTCAGTCAGCGTGATTTTAACGCCTTTCAGTAAGAATGCGGATTCACGCAACCGTTCAGCCAACGTTTGAAAATTATAAACCGTCGTTGTAAAGATACTAGCGTCCGGCTTAAAAGTCATTGTCGTTCCAGTTGGCTTATTAGTCTTCCCTTTCTTTTCAAGGGTACCGACGGGATGACCCCCATCTTTGAAATGTTCAACGTAACGGTAGCCATCACGGACGATGGTTACCGTCAATTCGGACGACAATGCGTTAACGACGCTCGCACCGACCCCATGCAGCCCACCAGAAGTCTTATAACCACCCTGGCCGAACTTACCACCAGCATGCAAAACCGTGAGGATAACTTCAGGTGTTGGAATACCGGAAGCATGCATTCCAACTGGCATCCCACGACCATGATCGACAACGGTGATGCTGTTATCGGCGTGAATAATCACGTTGATTTCTTTACCATAGCCAGCTAAGGCTTCATCAACGGCATTATCGACAATTTCATAAACTAAGTGATGGAGTCCGCGGCCGTCTGTAGAACCGATATACATTCCGGGACGTTTCCGAACGGCTTCTAATCCTTCAAGTACTTGGATTGAAGAATCATCATATTTTGGGCTTTTCTTGGCCATTCTCACAACTCCTTTTATCTTTAAAAATCTACCTCAACTAGGTGCGGCTTTCAGGTAACCGTAATAAAATAGTCCTAAAAGCCCCAACCTGTCAAGGTACAATTATGTTAATTTCTAATTGTCACTTGTGGCTCTTCATCTGTTAGCATACACGTTAACAATTAAAATAGCAAACACACGTTCGTGTTTAAAACTATCTTTTAAAAGTTAAGCCACTTACTAGCTTACCTCATGTTGATTCTAAGCGCCAGTTCAATGAATAAACTTATTACTGGTCACGACTAGTTCTTAAAATGCGTGATTAATTTGACAGTTAGCGCTTTAAAGGCCCTAACCACCCGCTTTTAGGCACATAATAATTATCAAAAAATCATTTTATTTTCATAATTTGACACGCAATCATCATTTTTTAAACTAATTAATCCCCACAATCTTAAAAAGAATGCTAAAATATTGAGTGATTATATTGCAGGAGGAACCAACTTTGAAAATAATAATTATGCTGATCATCGCCTACTTAATTGGCGCGATTCCTTCGGGTGTCATTATTGGCAAATTTTTCTTTCACACTGATATTCGTCAAGCAGGTAGCGGTAATATCGGAACTACCAACACGTACCGGGTCCTAGGCCCGACCGCTGGGACAATTGTCATGGTGATGGATATTCTAAAAGGCACCATCGCAGCACTACAACCGACCTTGCTATTTCATATGAATAACCGGTATACCTTATTGATTGGACTAGCAGCTATTTTAGGACATACTTTCTCAATTTACATCGGCTTTAAAGGTGGTAAGGCCGTTGCCACGAGTGCTGGGATCTTATTGGCCTACAACTGGGAGTTCTTCTTAATTGCTAGTGCCATCATGTTATTATTGGTTTACACGACCAGTATGGTCAGTGTTGCTAGTATGACGGCTTTTCCAATCGTCACGTTGATTGCAATTTTTTACTATCAGGATTGGTTGCTATCACTCGTGGCCTTTGCATTGACCCTCTTCATCTTCTATCGGCACCGCAGTAATATTGCACGTATCAAAAACGGGACCGAATCATTGGTACACTTCGGACTTGGTTGGCGACGTCAGCAACGGGCTAACCGCAAATAATTATGTTACTTTCAAGACCATTTCATTACTGAGTGGTCTTTTTATTTAGGAACGGGTAAGCTTTGGTGCTGGGTTTGTATTTTTTTGCTTCTAGTTAAAGTAAGATGATACAATTCTTTATTTTGCTATCTTTTCAGACCACAATAAAAAACCGGTCAAACCTGTCGACCGGTTTCACTAAACCACAGTATTTTAGTCAGAAAAAGCTAATCGCATATTTAGCATCAAACGTCTGGTTCGCTGCAAGCCGATTAATGCCCATCTTATGGCTTAATTGACCATCGCTATCAACGTTATCCGCAATGCCCCACCATGGCTCTAAGCACACGAACGGCGCTTCTGCGGGGTATGGTGACCACATGCCGACGTATGGTGCATCTTCAATCGTCATCGCTACCCCATGATCATCCAGATCAGTGTCCAACATTAACGTCGTCTCGTGATGATTCAAATCCAAAATCAGGGCATCGTCCTTAAACAAATCCCGGCTAAGTGCTAATGGCTTGGTCAGGTCGAAGTCATCCGCATTTGCCGCATCGTTCAACGGTGCCTGTAATGGAATATGCGCGTAGACCTTTCGTGGTGCCACAGTAACCTTATAATCAGCTAGTGTGCCCGCCGGATCAGCGAGTGGTACGTTAAATGCTGGGTGCCCACCAACAGAAAATAACAGCTCTTGATTAGCTGGATTATGCACATTGTAGTTAACGGTCAATTCATGATCCGTCAACGTATAAATCAAACGTAATCGAAACGCGTACGGATACATCTCCCGCGTCGCACGACTATCGGTCAATTCAAATGTTGCTTGTGTGGCCGTTTGGTTGACGACCGTAAAGTCATTGTCGCGGGCAAAACCGTGTTGTCCCATGTGATAAGCCTGACCAGCAACAGTATACTGGTCATCCTTTAAACGACCAACGATTGGAAAAAGCACGGGTGCGTGCCGGCCCCAAAAAGTTTTGTCGGCCTGCCACATGTACTCAATACCGTCACTCGACTTGACACTACTTAATTCCGCCCCAGCTTCATTAATCAAAACGGTGAGGTACTCATTCTTTAATTCGACTGTCATCCGCGTAAACGCCCCCTTGATAAATTTTATAAGATGTAACGACTAAGATCCTTATCCTGTGCAATGTTACCGATTCGCTCGTTGACATAGCTTTCAGTGATTGTGACTTCGCCCATTTCCATGTCAGGACCTTCGTATAGCAATTCTTCCAAGAGCTTTTCCAAAATGGTGTGCAAACGACGGGCACCGATATTTTGTGTCTCATGGTTGACCTTATAGGCAATCGTGGCAATCGCTTCGATAGCTTCAATCGTGAACGTCACTTTAATGTTGTCCGTACCGATCAAGGCGATATACTGCTTAATCAACGCATTCTTAGGTTCCGTCAAAATCTTAACAAAGTCATCCTTGCTTAAATCGTCTAATTCGACTCGAATTGGAAAACGGCCTTGCAATTCAGCAATCAGATCACTAGGTTTACTTTCCGCAAAGGCCCCGGAAGCGATAAACAGAATGTGATCAGTATTGATGGGACCATATTTTGTTGAAATTTGCGACCCCTCAACGATTGGCAGAATATCTCGTTGAACCCCTTCACGTGAAACTTCACCGGAACCTTGCTGACCACCCTTAGTAATCTTATCAATTTCATCGATAAAAATAATCCCGGTATTTTCAGCACGGACAATCGCATCATGATAAATATCAGCGTTATTGACTAACTTTTCGGATTCTTCCCGGACTAAAATTTCTCGGGCCTCTGAGACTGGCATTGTCCGTTGGATCCGCTTCTTGGGCATTAAGGCACCTAAACTATCACCAAGATCAATACCCATTTGACCAAGCATGTTATTATTACCCGCGGCGGCTTGCTGGGGGTCATCCATCTCGATGGTAACCTCTGAGTTTTCTAAGCGCCCCGTTTTCAACTGATCGGCAACTGATAATCGTTGATTACGAACTTCATCGGTCACTTCTTCGTTACTTGAATCGTCAACGTTGGGGGTCTGGCCGTTTTGCATCTGGCTAAACATGTTCATCATGTTTTGGAACTCGTTACCATTGTTCTTAGCCTGCTTCTTTTGGGCTGGTACTAATAATTTGACGAGCCGTTTGTCAGCAGCCTGCACCGCTTGTGCCCGCACACCAGAATAAGCCTGTTGTTTTTCCATCTCGATAGCCACGTCCACTAAGTCACGAACCATGGATTCAACATCGCGACCAACATAGCCGACTTCCGTAAACTTAGTTGCTTCAACCTTCACAAACGGGGCGTGCACAATCTTAGCCAACCGCCGGGCAATTTCGGTCTTCCCGACCCCGGTTGGTCCGATCATCAGCATATTTTTGGGGGTAATTTCTTCCTGCATTTCAGCAGAAAGTTCCATCCGCCGATAACGATTACGTAGCGCGATCGCCACCGCTTTTTTAGCTTGGTTTTGACCAATAACATAATTATCAAGCGCGGCCACAATTTGTTTCGGTGTCTTATTGATTTCTTCCATGAGCGTTTCCTCCTACATTACAACGTTTCTGAGATCACATTATGATTGGTAAAGATATCAATGTCGCCGGCAATATGGATTGCCGCTTCAGCGACTTCCTTGGCACTCATATCCTTAGCATGTAGCTGCATTGCGCGAGCTGCGGCTAAGGCAAAGTTACCACCAGAACCAATGGCTAAGACGTCGTTATCCGGCGTGATTACTTCACCACTCCCAGAAACAAGTAACATGTCATCTTTGTTCATGACGATCAACAAAGCTTCCAATTTCTGTAACGCCTGGTCACTGCGCCATTCCTGGGCAAGCTCAACGGCTGCCCGTTGTAAATTCCCAGAAAATTCGTTGAGTTTCTTTTCAAAACGATCTTCAAGGTTAAACGCATCCGCGACACTCCCGGCAAAACCTACGACGACCTGATCATTATAAATCCGCCGAACTTTATGGGCTGTCCCTTTCATTACGACTTTTTCACCCATCGTGACCTGACCATCACCGGCCATGGCGTTATGGCCGTTTTGGCGAACGGCGCAAATGGTAGTTGCTTCAAATTTCGTTGTCATGTTCAGTCTCCTTTGTCGATTCCCGCGTTGCCCGTGGGAAAAATTGACGATAATCTTGTTGTAAATGTTCCTTTGTCACGTGCGCATAAATTTGCGTCGTTGACAAACTTGTATGAC
The DNA here is from genome assembly GCF_023806725.1 of Lactiplantibacillus sp. C232. Lineage (NCBI taxonomy): Bacteria > Bacillati > Bacillota > Bacilli > Lactobacillales > Lactobacillaceae > Lactiplantibacillus > Lactiplantibacillus sp. C232. The sequence goes on along the minus strand of NZ_JAMSKZ010000022.1, from coordinate 14,188 downwards.
CTAACAGCTCCTGCACGGTCCGTAAATCGGCACCATTATTCAGCATCTGCGTTGCAAACGTGTGCCGGAGCATGTGGGGATGAATATCAGCCGTTAAACTACTTTTCTTAACGATTTGATTCAAGACATATTCGATTCCGCCGCCAGTAATGGGGCCGCCGTGACGATTAATAAACACCGTTTGGTGCGTTTGACCATACTTGGCCATCACGGGCTGCCGGCAGACGGTTTCGTAATGCTGAAGCGCGGTAGCCGCGTACCGACCAAATGGGACGTAACGTTCCTTGTCGCCCTTCCCACGAATCAACATCATTTTTAGGTCGTAATCAACGTCGGCTAATTGTAGATCGACACACTCACTCAGCCGAATCCCAGTACCATACAGGACTTCTAATAACGCCGCGTTCCGGGCCCCCATCACGCTATCATCCGCATAGACGGTTTGAAATAATACGTCCAGCTCCTTTTGATAGAAAAAACGGGGTAAGCGCGCCGCGTGTTTTTTGAGTTGGACGTACACGAAGGGATTCAATTTAGCTAAATCATTCTTAACCAAAAAGTTATAGAACGACCGCAAGCTTGAAACTTTCCGAGCAATTGAATTGCGGGTCAAGTGCCGGTCATATAAATGACTTAAATAGACGTTAACGTCCAACCGGTCAACTTCAGTATACGCTTTCGCGCCACCATTTGCCGTTAAGAAATCATTAAAAGCTTGAATGTCTTCCCGATAAGCAGCAGCGGTCTCTTCCGAATACTGTCGTTCAACCCGAATGTACTTTAAAAAGAGGGTTAAATAATCCGTTTCCATGCAAAAACCTCCATACGTTGCTACTTTAGCAAAGTATGGAGGAAAACACAATTATGCACCCTGTCAATGGGGCGATATTTTAGTTGTTAACGGTCAATGTTTCATCTTTAAAAGTCGTCAGGTCAGCCAAGGCCCGTTCAGAAATCGCCGTATTACGCTCACGCTTATCCCGAATGCGCTGTTTGAGTTTTGGCATAATGCCAAAGTTGGCGTTCATGGGCTGGAAGTTGCTAGCGCTCGTATGCGTGATATAGTGGGCCATCGCCCCCATCATCGTGTCCGTTGGAAAAACGACCGGTTCTAAACCAAGTGCTAAGCGCGCTGCGTTGGTTCCAGCAACGATGCCACTCGCTGCACTTTCAATATAGCCTTCGACGCCCGTCATTTGGCCCGCAAAAAACAAATCGGGCCGTTGCTGTGTCTGATAAGTTGGCGTTAATAGTTTCGGTGACTTCATAAAAGTATTACGATGCATGACGCCATAACGGACAAATTCAACGTTCTCCAGACCCGGAATCAGTGAAAAGACCCGTTTTTGTTCGCCCCACTTAAGATGAGTTTGGAAGCCGACAATATTATATAGATCACCAGCGGCATCATCTTGGCGCAACTGAACGACCGCAAAGGGTTGTTTGCCCGTCTTCGGATCTTCAAGGCCCACTGGTTTAAGTGGGCCAAATAGCATCGTTTGGCGCCCACGTTGTGCCATCACTTCGATCGGCATGCAGCCTTCAAAGACATCTGAATTTTCAAAATCATGCGCTTCGGCCATTTCGGCGTGAATCAACGCGTCATAGAAAACGTCAAATTCGGCTTCCGTCATTGGGCAGTTCAGATAGGCCGCTTCACCACGGTCATAGCGTGATTTGAGATACACCTTATCCATGTCGATCGAATCTTTCGTTAGAATCGGTGCGGCCGCATCAAAAAAGTGTAAGTCATCTTCGTCGTTAAACGCTTGAATCGATTTCGCTAAGGACGCTGCCGTTAATGGTCCAGTCGCTACGACCGTAATGCCATCTGGGAGACTAGTAATTTCTTCATTAATAATTTCAACATTAGGTAACGCGGTGATTGCAGCCGTGATTTCTGCAGAGAACGTATCCCGATCAACGGCTAGCGCACCACCAGCTGGGACAGCGTGGTGTTCAGCCGCTTGCATCACGATCGAATCCATCTGCCGCATTTCGGCCTTTAGTAGGCCCGCCGCGTTGGCTAATTGGTTCGCCCGCAGTGAGTTCGTGCACACTAATTCAGCAAATTGCGCCGTGTGATGGGCGGGAGTCATTTTGCTGGGCCGCATTTCATACAGCCGGACATTGACGCCCATATTAGCAATATGCCAAGCGGCCTCTGAGCCGGCTAAACCGGCGCCGATTACGTTTACTGTTGGTATTGATGCCATCCAGAATTCCTCTTTTCTTGTTGTCATACCATTGATAGTATTGTTGTCATCATACCTGAGAAACTAGCAGAAGACAACTAATGGCATCAGCAAATCCTGCAATGACATGTCCACCGTCAAGCTTAAAGCGAACATTAATTTAAACGGGCGTTTATTTTCCCGATAAAACACTTGTTAATCAGTTTAAATTACGAATTTTATCAACGTATTTTCAAAAATTGTACGCATTATTTGACAATACACAAAAAAAGATCATCCCCAGATGACCTTTTTTTCATTTATTTTTGAACGTTTTCGGTATAATCGCCATTCGGACAAAGCACTTGCTTGCCACCTTTGACCTTCTTTTCGACCAGGTAATGGCCATCCTTCGGGCAATCACGGCCAACCGGTTTATCCCAAGAGACAAAGTCACAATCTGGGAAGCGGGAACAACCATAAAAAATCCGGTTCTTCTTCGATTTCCGCTCAATGACCTGGCCCTTCTTACATTGCGGACAAACGACACCAATTTCTTTAACGATCGGCTTCGTATTACGACAATCCGGGAAACGGGAGCAGGCAAAGAATTTGCCGTAACGGCCCATCTTCACAACCATTGGCGCGCCACAAATATCACAATTGAAGCCCGCTAATTCGTCTTTGATTTGGATCTTCTCCATACTTTCCTCAGCCGTTGCGACTTCTTTAGAAAACGGCTTGTAGAAACTATCGACGACTTTAACCCAGTTTTCCTTACCTTCTTCAGTCGCATCCAACTGTTCTTCTAAACTGGCAGTAAAGCCGACATTAACGACATCCGGGAAGTATTCCTGAATAATATCGTTAACGATCTCGCCGAGTTCAGTCGGCACAAACCGGCGCGCTTCTAATTTGACGTAGTAGCGCCGCTGAATCGTATCCAGGGTTGGTGCGTACGTTGACGGCCGCCCCACACCATTTTCTTCCAATGCTTTGATGAGGTTGGCTTCAGAGTAACGTGCGGGTGGCTGGGTGAAGTGTTGTTGCGGATCAGTCTTCGATAACTTGACCACATCACCTTCACTTAAATCTGGTAAGACGTTATTCTTTTCCGTCTTATCGTAGATCTTCGTAAAACCAGCAAACTTCGTCTTCGACCCGTTCGCCCGGAATTGGACGTCATTTTGGTCGATCGTGACCGCCATTGTGTCAAGTACTTCGGGCGTCATCTGACTAGCCACAAACCGTGACCAGATCAGCTGGTATAACCGGAATTGATCCTTCGTCAAGTAGTCTTTGATGCTAGCTGGTGTCCGGAAGACGGATGAGGGTCGGATTGCTTCATGGGCATCCTGAGCGCCTTCTGGTAACTTGCCCTTGACAGGTTTGGTGGCTGCATATTCTGCGCCGTATTCTTTATGCAAGAATTGTGACGCTTCGTGCTTCGCAATCGACGAAATCCGCGTCGAGTCAGTCCGCATATAAGTGATTAAGCCGACGCTACCTTCCTTACCACCAACATTGATGCCTTCATATAATTGTTGTGCTGCCATCATGGTCTTACGCGTCCGGAAATTCAACTTCCGGTTGGCATCCTGTTGCATGGTAGAGGTTGTAAATGGCGGCGCCGGGAACCGTTTACGTTCTTTTTTGACGACTTTGACGACATTAAAATCGCCATTCCGGTCTAATTGGCCCAAGATTTTTTGCACCGCATCGTTGTCATCCAACGGTTGCTTCTTACCATGGGTTCCATAAAAACTTGCCATGAATTTGGAACGACCCTTTTGAAATTCACTATCGATCGTCCAATACTCTTGGGGTTTGAACGCTTTAATTTCATTTTCACGTTGAATGATCAAATCTAGCGCGATCGATTGCACCCGACCGGCCGATAACCCCTTTTTGACCTTTTTCCACAATAATGGACTAATTGAGTAACCCACTAACCGGTCCAAAATTCGCCGGGCCTGTTGGGCATCCACTAGGTCCATATCAATTGAACGCGGTTCCTTAAAAGCGTTTTTGACCGTATCCTTGGTGATTTCATTGAAGACGACCCGGTTTTTATCCTTAGGGTCAAGTCCTAATAAATAGGATAAGTGCCAAGCAATGGCTTCCCCTTCACGGTCCGGGTCAGATGCGAGGTACACGGCTTTGGCTTTTTTAGCCTCTTTCCGCAATCCTTTGATCACATCACCCTTACCGCGAATCGAGATATAGTGCGGTTCGTAGTCGTTATCCACGTCGACACCCATCTTGCTCTTCGGTAAATCCCGAATATGGCCCAGACTAGCGACGACTTTATAAGAACGACCTAAATATTTTTCAATCGTTTTTGCTTTAGATGGTGATTCCACGATCACCAATTTTTTAGCGGGTGTTTTGCTTTTCCGCTTGGTAGCAGTTTTAGTTGCGGTCTTCCGCTTTGCCGCCGGTTTGGCTTTAGTTGTACTTGCAGCCACTCGATCAGCTCCTTACAGGTTTCATTATCATTATTATAAATATCAGTTTAAGAAATCCCTGTAATCATATTTCAAAAATTTCGTGTTGTCAAATTTTTGGTAAAAACTCTTCTATTATATGTCGCGAATTTAAGACTGGTTTGGCCCCCGCAACGATCAATTGATTGCACCCAACTGAAAATGGTGCATCAATTGGTCCAGGTACCGCCAGAACGTTGCGATTGTTTTGTAACGCGATATTAGCAGTGATCAGACTCCCAGAATGGGCCTGCGCCTCGACCACGATAACCGTTTGGCACAGCCCGGCAATAATCCGGTTACGAGCAACGAAGTGGTATGGTTCCGGACCCACCCCCAGTGGGTACTCACTGATTAATAAACCGACCTGACTAATTTGTTGCTGCAGGTCACGGTGTTGACGGGGGTAACTAATATCCAGTCCGGTCCCAATCACCCCGATTGTCGGTAAGCTAAAACGAAGGGCGGTCCGATGTGCAAAACTATCGGCTCCCTTCGCTAGTCCACTGACAATGGTCAACTTTGCCGTTGCTAACGGTGCCAATAATTGTGTCGTGACCCGCTCCGCATACGATGTGGCCTGCCGAGCACCAACAACCGCAAGTTGACGTGTCGTTAGTAACGCACGCTGCCCGCGCAAAAACAACACTAATGGTGGTTGATAGGCTTCTAATAAGGCCGGTGGGTAATCATCATCCAAGATTGTTAAAATATCAAGCTGCGCATGGCGTTTTAGTCGCTGTTGAAACGCCATACTTTGCCAATCAGCGGTAAAACGCCCCTGCTGACTAGCAGTTAAATGGGCCAACTTACCTAATCGGCGGGGATCAGTGACGACCGTCTGAACCTGCCGACAGTGTTGTAACACGCGTACCATCCCGGCATACCCGATGCCGTGCGCTAAATGTAATCGAATCAATAAACTTCTTAATTGCATGTTATCACGACTCCTTAAGTTCGCCCTTGTTGACATTAGTCGTCAACGGAACGGCTTCTTTAAAGAGTAGTTACGGATTTAGACCCGCTTAGCATTTCGAACCGGTGAAAAAGATTGGCGATGAATCGGCGTAGCGCCGAGACTGGCCAACCCGGCCAAATGCTTAGCAGTCCCGTAGCCCATATTATCAGCAAAGTCGTACCCGGGATACACTTGATCATACATTGTCATTAAGTGATCCCGGACGACTTTGGCGACAATACTAGCCGCCGAGATGCTCGCGCTTTTCGCATCGCCCTTGATTAGACGGGTCTGTTCAATTGGTACCGGCACCTGCATCGCATCAACTAGTAAACGTGTTGGCCGGACGGACAGGTTACGGACGGCTTGGGCCATTGCGACTCGGGTCGCCTCATAAATGTTTAATTGATCAATTTGTTGGGCATCCGCAACGCCGATTCCCACGGCAACCGCTTCTTCTAGGATCCGTGGCATCAGGGCCGCCCGTTTCTTAGCGGTTAATTGCTTTGAATCATTGACTTCTAGCAAATCAAAATGATCGTCCAAGACTACAGCGGCAGTTACGACTGGTCCAGCTAACGGGCCGCGACCAACTTCATCGATCCCAGCAACGTATTGTCCGCCGTGGGCCCAAAAATCCCGTTCTAAACGCATATGTTGATTAAAACGTGTCACTAACGCCGCCTGTTTTTCAGCTTGTCGCAAATAGTGTTGATAAGCCTGTTGCACGCCCTTGCGAGGATCGGCTTGAGCCGCGGCTAGAAGCGCTGCCGTTGGTTGGTCAGCCAGTAGCCGTTTAAAATCCGCAATCGTTCGTTCAGGCATCGGGTTGATCCCCCGTTAAGTCGAGCGTAAAACGACCGAGCCGGCCCTTGCGAATATCTAAGAGGAAGGCCACGCAGAAACGTTCCCAGTCATCGCGCATCCCCGCATTTTTCGTCATCGCAATCAGTAATTCCGGATTTGGTAAGGCCAACTGCTCAGCCGTCAAATGATAACGATCGACTAAGCGTGCCGCGTAGTGCTGCTTGAAGAAGTCCAAGGCAAACAAAGCGACGTCATCGTTAGGATAGATATTTTCCTTAATCGCACCCGTGACGGCCAGCTTGGTACCAACGACTTGGTCTTCAAACTTCGGCCATAAAATCCCTGGGGTGTCGAGTAATTCCAATTTATTGGACGCTTTGAGCCACTGTTGGCCCTTGGTAACGCCCGGACGATCACCGACTTTGGCAATTTTTTTATTGACAATATGGTTTAATAAGGTCGATTTGCCAACGTTGGGGATACCGACACAAACTGCGCGGATTGGCCGATTAGTAATGCCACGGGCCGCAATTTTTGCTAACTTGTCAGCTAACATGTCACTAGCCGCTTGCGTCATTTGCTTACCAATCGTACGGCTACGTGAATCGACCGCGATCGCAACTTGACCCTGGTCTTCGTAATACTTGACCCAGTCAGCTGTCGCTTGGGGATCTGCCAAGTCCTTCTTGGTCATAATTAAGAGGTGTGGTTTTTGTTGAACCGTTTTTTCAATTTCTGGATTCCGGGAAGCCACTGGGATCCGGGCGTCGACCAATTCAAAAACAATATCAACTAAATGTAAATTGTCCTGAATTTGATGAATCGCCTTGGCCATGTGACCTGGGTACCATTGAATATTTGCCATTACGTTGTGCTCCTTTTTCTCGTGGCGTGAATGCCTTCAAACTTTGATCATTGTTAAAATTCTTTAGCAGCACTGGCTGTCAAGCCGATGCTGCTAGCTCCAGTGGCGACGCGCTTAAGTGCTGTGCACCAACCGCCACTAATGCACTCATTCAACGAAATCGTTGGTCGCTATGCCGCCCATGAACTAAAACACCGGACGCTTGCTAGTCCGGGACTGGCATGATGCAGCAATCTATATTTTACCATGTTTACACCGACCATGCTTTGAAACCGACCATTGATCTGCTGCCCAATACTTCCGCACGTTAATTTAGCTAACCGGAACATCGACACCATTTTATTGGCTGCAAGCTTGCGGTAGCTGTCAATTAGCTCGTTAGTCCAAACACATCGCATAACCGTCCTTAGCGTTAACGTCCACCGATACGATCATACACACAGTTCACCTACTACAAATGCAAATAAGCGCGACGTCACAGCCTTCATCATCAAGATGGCCGCAACATCGCGCTTGTTTGATTGTCGTTTGATAGCCGTCAGCTAATTAACTGACGTGACTTAATCCCAGAATTTAGCCGCAATCTTTTGTCCCTGATCAATCTTTGCCCACTGCTGAGCCGCCGTTAACTCGTTGCCTGAGTCACACGAAGCGAAGCCGCATTGATGAGATAAATATAACTGGTTCTTATTCAAAATTTGACTAGCTTGTGTCAGTAACCGTAACGCGCGATCTTCATCATCTAAGGTATTGGTCTTACTGGATAACAGGCCCAAGACGACTTCCACATTCGGCCGGTCCTCAAGTACCTTGAGCGCTGAAAGATCACCGGCGCGGTCATCGTCCCATTCAAGGAAGAAACGGTCGTAGTGTTGGTCATGCAGGAATTTCTTAGCAATCGTATTGTAACTGCCTTCTGCAAAGTGCCGACTTTCATAATTACCACGACAATTATGCGTCCAAACTTTCAACCCTAATTGATGGCCAAAATCAACTAACTCATTATTGGTGTTGACGGCTACATCAGCTAATTCTTGGAGACTGCCATTTCCAGCACCAAAGGGACTTTGCTGATTATCACTGGCAAACACTTCCCACAAGCAGTCATCGAATTGGATGATTTTGCCACCCGCAGCTTGATAATCCGTTAAGAATTCTTTATACGCCCCGAGTAAGCCTGCATGCAAGTCATCAACAGTTTTGTAAATCTGGTCAGGGCCATATAGCTTATCGATGTATCCAAACTCAACAAAGGCGTGTGCGGGACTCCAGATCGTTAATTTAACGTCATTACCATCGGCTTGTGACTTAAGTTGCTGATAAATATCGATAAAATGATGATGCTTGCCAGAAAGTGGTGCTGTGATTTCAATGCCAATATCTTTACGTGTTTCAAAATCACTGCCGTCATGATCGCGAAAATTATAACCTTCATCCGCAATAAACCGCCGAACACCACTAAACCCCCAAATAAAATCCAAATGCCACATTGACTTCGTATATTCGCCATCCGTTAGCACATCAATCCCATGCGCCTTTTCGGTGGCAATCACCGTCTTCACTGCCGCTGTTTCGGCAGCCTGGTAGCCCGGCAAAGCCTCATAAAATGGGTATTGAATATCGTCACGATGTTCGATTTGATTTTTATAAGTAAGTAAACTAGCCGGGCGTAAGAGTGAGCCGACCAATTGGAAATGTGTTTTTGTCATAATGTAATCATCCTCCGTGTCTGTCTTAATGAGTTTATTATAACAATCTGATTAAAGAATAGATAAGACTGATTGCATTGATGATATAATAGGCAATACCTATAACCTAAATAATTTATTCAATCACACCAGCTACAATCATGCGTTAATTAGATACTGAAACCAGACATTTCTCAGGAGGTGTACTTAATGCGTATTCAACAATTGCGCTACTTAGAAAAAATTGCCACGACTGGCTCGATCAACGAGGCGGCCAAACAGTTATTTATCAGCCAACCCTCATTATCCCAAGCAATGAAAGAACTCGAAAAGGAATATCAAGTACAGCTGTTTTATCGTCATAAAACGGGGATCACTTTGACGGATACGGGCCGTGAATTCATTAACTATTCTCGCAGTGTCCTCGACCAAGTTAATTTACTCAACGAACATTTTGGTCAGGGAACCGTTCGCAAGCGTATCTTTAGTGTCTCTGCGCAACACTATGCGTTTGTCGTGAACGCCTTTGTCGAATTAGTCAAGGAAATTGGTGGCGATACCTATCAGTTCACATTACGCGAGACTGAAACGGCCAACGTGCTCAATGACGTTCAGACTTTGAAAAGCGAGCTCGGCGTCATTTATCTTAATAAGTTCAATCAGACCGTGCTTAGCCGTTTGATTGCTGACAAAGACTTAAGCTTCGTACCGCTATTCGAGGCTCGCCCGCATGTTTTCGTCGGTCGTGATAACCCATTAACGCACAAGCAAGAACTGACTTTGGATGACCTACGAGACTATCCCTACCTCTCTTATGAGCAAGGCGATACGAGTTCCTTTTATTTTGCAGAAGAAATCCTCAGTACGCTACCTCATAAAAAGCATATCCGCATCAGTGATCGGGCAACGATCTTCAACTTGATGGTGGGTTTAAACGGCTATACGATCAGTTCAGGCATCATCAGCAGCGAACTCAATGACGAAAAAATTGTGGCGATTCCACTAAAAGTGGATGATGCAATGACCCTTGGATACCTGCGCCATAAGAAAATCGAATTGAGCGCTACGGCCCAGCGCTATTTGACACTATTGAAACAGCACATTCAAGGATATGGCTTTGACGTTTTTAATAATAATTGACTGATCGACACATGACGTGACTGAATTCATTTTTTGTTAACAACAGCATACAGACGAAAAAATACGACATTCAGGTTGAATGCCGTATTTTAGTTTGGTTTAGCTACTCGTTTGTTTCAACATCCAATGCATGTTTGGCCGCAAGCGCACGACCAAAATCAGTTTCATCAAAATGATCAATGATTTGCTGAAGCGCGGTCGCACTTAAACTGGCCCCAAATAACGGACTGCCGGGTTCAGTCATAATACCATCCGCCAGTCGGGGATAGCTAATGGGATCAAACCCAAGCGTCTCCACAAAGTGGGCCACAGTTGCTACGGCTTGGGGCTCATCACCAGCTACCAATAGGGCCTTCCGCGCCGGATCGCCATTAGGTCTGGCGTCTTCTTGCAGATTATGATAACCCATATGGTTCAGTGTTTTAACCAGATGGCTCCCTTTGAAGTATTGCTGGACTTGTTCGCTGGAAGACGTCTGGGGATCCAGAACTTCTTCCCGTACCCCGTCTGTTTCCCACCAATAATTCATAGCGTCAATTACAAGTTTGCCATCAAGCGCCGTAGCCGGGATTTGCCGGTAACGACTCAGCGGTAATGCTAAAATAATTAACTCACTGTTGGCGATGACATCCTGATTTTCCGACGCAATTGCACCCGGAACTAGTGTTTGAATCGTTAGTTCAATTTTGCTTACTTTGCCAGAGCCCGAAATGCGAACGTCATACCCGGCCGCCAATGCCAGTTCCGCTAAGACGATACCAACTTTACCGGCGCCGAGGATTCCAACGTTTTTGACTGTCATTTGGTCGTCACCTGCTTCGCTTGTAAAATAGTTTTAACTTGTGGAATCACCTGTGTCGCATACAATTCAATCATCCGTTCACGTTGAGCCGCCGTTTGATTACCGGCCCCGTATACCAAGTCAAAGCGCCCCAGCCCTAGTGTTTCAATCGTCGTCGCGATCCGTTGCGCAACCACGGTCGGCGTTCCAACATAAAACGACCCGTATTTTGTTTCACGGTCAAATTGTTCGTGACTCATTGGCGCCCATCCCCGGGTCAATCCAATGCGATCAAAATTAGCTTTGATATTTTGATAAGCCACCGTCAAGGCCTCATCCTGATCATCCGCAATGAATCCATGCGAATGCACCGCAATCGGATAAGCTGGCTGATTGAACTTTTTAGCGGCTTCGTGATACAGTTTGATATACGGTTTAAATCGGTCCGCCCGGCCACCGATGATTGCAATGATGACTTTATAGCCAATCTTAGCCGCGCGAATAATTGATTCTGGTGAACCACCAATCCCAATGTAAGTCTCAAGTTCACCAGTAGCTGTCTTTGGATACACGTCTTGATTCGTTAACGAAGCCCGAAACTTACCCGACCAAGTCACCGGCTTTTCCGTTCGCAATTGGTCATATAGTGCGAGTTTTTCGTTAAATAGGTCATCATAATCCGTCAAATCATAGCCAAATAACGGGAACGATTCGGTAAACGACCCCCGTCCTAACATCACTTGGGCGCGCCCATTAGACAGGCCGTCTAACGTTGCAAACCGTTCATAAACTCGAACCGGGTCATCGGAACTCAGCACCGTTACTGCTGACGCTAATTTGATGTGCTGGGTCACGGCAGCGGTGGCTGCTAACACCGTTTCCGGACTTGAGACACTGTAGTCTGGTCGGTGATGTTCACCAATGCCAAAAACATCCAGCCCATACTGATCCGCTAACTGACCTTCGCGCACGATTTGGCGCAATGACTCTCCCGCCGACTGTAAACTACCATCCGTTTTCGCCACAATATCCCCAAATGTTTCTAACCCAAATTCTAGTTGATTAACATCAATCATCTTAATGCCCCCATTACTTTTGTTTTGCTTACTTTTAGTAAGTGGTTGATGTTAATATATCGTATTATCTCTTTAAATGCAACTGATAGGCACAGCTTGACAGTCACCTTCAATCATGATTAAAACAATCTGCCAATTGGATGAATTCCGGTTCGGTAGTAATTCAGCGATACAAGCATCGCACAGAATAAAAAGAGGTATTCAATTAGAATACCTCTCCGTAAGTTGTTCCGAACCAATCATCATTGCAAAAATCAAGTTTGCACATGCTATCTAGCTCTGGGCCTGCCGTTGCGTCTCATGACGTTGTGCCCATAAGTTGATCACTAAAGCGACAATCATTAATCCGAACGCAACAATCATGATATTTTGTAGTCCAGTGTGTAAGATGCCACGCATCATCGGCACTAGGTGCGCTGGTAGCCGGCCCGCCCGACTAGCATCACTTAACTGGTTCATCATCGCCATGGTGATTTTACCATCCGATCGTGCCACCCCACTAGTCAGAGCTTGGTTCATGATTAGCCCAAAGATAGCCGTGGTAAACGTCTGGCTGAGCATCCGAATCAAATAACTAAACGAAGTCGCAACTGGAATGTCACGTTGATCAGCGTCTACTTGGACCTTAACCTGCAGCTCATTAAAGCAGGCCCCATTGCCCCAACCTTCAAAGAAGCCAGCTAAGAGTAAGACCCAGTATGGAAGCTTAACACCGCCAATCATCAATGGAACGAAGGTCAGCGTCAAAATGATAATATTGATCGTCAAGACGCGATGGGGCGTCAAGTGCCGCCGCATGCGGGGAACTGATTCACTACCCCCAAAATTAGCAAAAGCACTTGGAATCTGCGTGGCTCCCCCAATTAACGCTGACGTCCCTAGCAAGCCCTGAGCCCACATCGGACTGTACGTCAAAAAGGCAACGAACGCGCCCCAAATAAGCACAAATAAGACGAAATCGACCACTAACGGCGCGTTCTTAAACAGGCGGCCCGGAATAACCGGGTCCACAGCGCGACGTTCCACGATGGTTAAACTGCCCAACACAATGAGCGCCCCCACGATCACGATCGCGACAATCCATAACGACACCATGCCGATCAGTTCAATACCACCAAGCAAACTGATGATCCCAACCGCCATCAATAACGCCCCTGCACGATCCATTGGTTGCAAGTTATGTTCCCGCTTAGGTTCTTGATAGAAGATTTGTAACAGCACGGCTGAGACAATCCCAATTGGTACGTTGAGGTAAAAGATCCAGTGCCAAGACCACACATCGACAATCACACCACCGACCATGGGGCCAATAATCGTTGCCATACTAAAGCAAGCCGAGACTAGTCCCAGTGCCCGCATTCGATCACGCGGATTCTTAAAAATGTCCGCATACATGATGTAAGGTAAGGAAATCATCCCCCCGTTGCCGAGACCCGCAACACCCCGAGCAATAATCAAAAACCAGATGTTGGGTGCTAATCCTTGTAGTAAGGAGCCGACAATAAAGAGTGCCGTCGTCATTTGATAAGCTCGCTTATTACCAAAGCGCTCACCCATTTTTGACCAGATCAAGGTCGAAACTGCCGTTCCTAGTAAGAAAACAGCGACGATCCACGCCATTAACCGTAGACCGTGTAAATCCGCAATAATTGCTGGTAGCGCCGTATTCACATTCGTACTATCGATACCAGCCATAACGTTCGATAGTAACAGGGCGCCCTGAACAAAATAAATGGCCCGTCGATTCACAACAAAACTTCTTTCTATAATTGCTAAACATCTCGTCAGTCGTTCAGCTAAAAGTTACCTCAATCCAACCCGTTGAAATTCACTATTTCATACTGATCAATTAACGCACAATTTCTAGTATACCGCTTTACCCCCACCGCAAGGCAAGTCTAAATCTTGATTTAAATTCATGATGAACAAGACTTTCCACTGCCGATTTATAAAGCACCCGTGACAAGCCATTTTTGAGCCTAATTCGTAGATCCACCTCCATCTTGTCAAAGCTTCGTTGACGGTACCGCATTAAAATTCCGCAACTAAAAAGGCATAACCGAAAGCCATGCGGATTTCGGTTACGCCTTTTAAAATGGGTCTATGATATTTAGTGTTGATGGATAAAATCCATCAACACTATTTTTATGTACAACAAAAGGACATATCGTCCTGTGCTACAATCAAGTCGACCAAAACCAATTGAAAGCGAG
>NZ_JAMSKZ010000021.1:0-47632 GCF_023806725.1 Lactiplantibacillus sp. C232 | reverse complement strand
AAAATAGTGGTGCTCATCAAGGTCCTTCTTTCTAATGGATTGTGTGGTAACACCATTAAAGACCTTGATGGGTTTTTCTGTCCACTTAAATGTTCAACTTAAATTTTACAATCTGCCTTATTTAAAAAGCGTCAAATTGTCTGTTCAGAAAGATCTGAAGATAGACAATTTGACGCTTTTTGGTTATAGGCTCAAAAATGAATTGTTGCTATAAATTATACTGACTATTCTTTTACCGTATCATTTAGTTCCTTGGCCTGATAAAAGTCCGGGAAGACGTGAGCACTCTTGATTCCCCAATAATAAAAACCAAGGGATGCAATAATAATCACGACAAAGTCCCAAGGATATGGGATCCAATTGATACCGTTAAATTGGTGACTGCCAATGTAGGACATGATTGAAATGAAAATGAGATAAAAAATCATCCACATACTTGACCAAAATGCTTTCCGGGTATTCACATAACCAGCTCGGTACTCGTAATAAAAGTAGAATGGTAATCCTAGTAAAATAACCAAAATAACTTCAACGGTTGTTGGCCACATTGCCCAATATACGGCAAGTGAAGCCAAAACAAACGAAAGTGGTGCCATCCAATTTAAATGCTTTAACTTAACAGGACGTTTAAAATCTGGTGCCAATTTTCGAAAGGCAACCGCTGTTACCGGCCCGGTTAAGTACGCAATTAAGGTTGACGTACAGATAACCGTTGCCAAGGTTGCCCATGATCTAAATACAGAAACCATCAGCATACTTAGAACCAGGTTAACAATCATCGCAACACGGGGAATCCCATATTTTTGATTGATCTTACCTACGAAACTCGGAATACGCTGGTTACTTTCCATCGCGTAAAGTGCTCGGCCAGTTGATGCGGCAAACGAGACACCGGTTCCGACGGGTGAAACAAAGGCATCCATGTAAAGCAGAACGGATAACCAGCGGATTCCCAACATAATTGCCAAGTCGGCAAATGGGGAATTGAAGTTAATACCACTCCATCCGTGTGCTGCAACCGCGGATGGCTTAATTGCCGTTATAAAGACACTTTGAAGGACAATGTAGATAATCCCACTAATCAAAAGTGAAATAAAAATGCCATGACCGATATTTTTATTTGGGTTTTCGATTTCACTTCCCATATTAATAACCGTTTGAAAGGCATTGAACGAGAAAATAATACCGGCTGATGAAGTAGCCGCAAAAATCGGTGCTGACCCGTATGGCATAAATTCGTGGAGTGAATGGCCATAGTTTTCGGGATGAAAACTGGCAATTGTCAGCATAATAATGGTTAGCGTTGGTACCCCGATCTTAAAAACTGAGATTAAACTGGTAAAACTGGTTAGAATTTTAACTGACCAGAAGTTCAAAAGAGTGAAAACCAACATGAATAAGAAAACTACCATTAATCCTGCTGTGGTAATGGTGCCATTTTTCAAGAACTGATGGGTCCAGTTTGCCCACGACCACGGCCATGAACTCATATATTGAACGGCAGCAACAGCCTCTATTGGAATTAACGTAATTAACGAAATCCAATTGGCCCATGAAGAAATAAATCCCAGAAGCGGTCCGTGGGAATATTGTGCGTATCGGCTCATCCCGCCGGCTTCCGGAAACATTGCGCCAAGTTCAACATAATCGTAAGCAATTGCGGCAATGACCGCACCCCCGATGACCCATGAAATAATAGCAGCGGGGCCTGCTATTTTCGAGGCTTCCCAAGAACCGAAAAGCCAGCCTGATCCAATTAAGGAACCAAGCGTTAACATTACAAGTTGAAATAATCCAATCTTAGTCGTTTTGTCAGAATCCATTTGTACCTCCTATTTGCAGTGACAACCAGTGTAACAAATGAGAAAATTATTGCAAATGAAGTAAAATGAAAAAAGTCGACTGGTGACTATCATGATAGTCAGGAGAAGATTTTATACTTTTTTAGGAATAGTACCGAAATTGTATTTTTTGAGATAAGGCAAGGAAACACGTTCTTTTAAGGACGTGATGAATTGCCCCATTTTTATGTGCAATGAAAGTTTAGCGTCATTACCTGTCAATAAATTTCCTCAATTGTCAAGTTAAGTGCAACACTTGATAACTAGACCAATTAGACTAGCTTAAAAGGCCATGAAGGCCTATTCTTATTATTAACGACAAAATCAACAGATAAGGATAGGTGTCTTCATGACCCAAACTAAGAATATCATGCCTAAGCATTACCAACAACTCCAATCTTTTGAACGCGGTCAAATTGAGTCCCTGACTCGATTAGGATTTGGCGTTCGTCAGATCGCCAGCCGGCTTCACCGGAGTCCCAGCACCATTTCTCGCGAATTAAAACGCGGGTTAACCACCCAGATTGATTCCCAGAAACATCGGTCATATCAGGGCTACTTTGCCGAGCGCGGGGCGGCTTACTATCGAGAACAGCGGGCCAAGTGTCACCCCAAAGGTTTACTGCAGCGGGCTGCCGTGTTCTTCAAGTCCCTGCCGAAAGCTTTAAAAGCTAAGCCACGAGTTTTCAGTGTCGATACGTATGTCCACTATTTTAAAGCTCATTACCCGGGCTTTCCCTGCCCATCAACGGCTACGGTCTATCGGTATATCGAGGCTGGCAAGCTCCCGGAGCTTCACAACTATGATTTACCCATGAAGCTACGTCGCCGCGCTAAACGCCCGAATCACCGACATGCCCGCCTGAATAAAAAACGGCTTGGACAGTCCATTGAAGACCGGCCCGCAGTGGTTCGGAAACGTCAGGAGTTGGGCCATTGGGAAGGCGACTTAGTGAAAGCCAAACGGGTTGAGTCCGAACCAGCTTTAATGACGTTAACCGAGCGAGTTAGCCGGATGGAAATTATCGTTAAATTGCCTGATTACCGGGCAGAGACTTGCCGGCAAGCCCTCCAAGATACGATTGATGATTACGGTGCAGAAAACTTTCGGACGATCACGTTTGACAACGGCTCGGAATTCGCTAGTTTAAATCAGGTTCAAGGAACGGGAATCTACTTTGCCCATCCATATTCTCCCTGGGAACGGGGCACTAATGAGAATGTGAATGGTCAATTAAGAGAGTTATTCCCAAAGGGGCATTCCTTTAAAAACCTCTCATTAGTGGATCTGCAGTTGGTTCAAGACACGCTGAATCACCGTCCCCGCCGCTGCTTAAGCTATAGTTGTCCAGCGGATGTTATGCCACAACTGGTTTAACTTTCTAGACCAATTATAAGAATAGGCCATTAGTGTTGCACTTAACTTGACAATTGAGGAAAGAAAATAGGGACCCTTTCAGTTAACATGTGCTAACCAAAAGGGGGGGCCCTATTTTCTTTTAATACCGTATTTCACACGGTATCGAATAAAAGTCGTCCGTTTAATACCTGTATTTCGCGACACATCAATGTCACTCATGCCTGCTCGATAAAGCTTAAAAGCATGTTGCAAGCGGGGATCATCTTGGGTGTATTGGGGTTTGCGCCCATGATATTTCCCCTGCTGTTTGGCTAGGGAAATCCCTTGTTGCTGACGCTCAATGATCCGCTTACGTTCACTTTCAGCTTGGTATTTATAAAGTTCAATAATGAGGTTGGTCATGAGTTGACGTAAATTGGGGTCAGCAATCCCTGTCATGGACGGTAAATTCAACACATCTAGGGTGGCACCCTTATTTTGAATGGAGTTCATGATCTTAGTCAAATCATGGTTGTTTCTGCCTAAGCGATCTAATTCAGTGACCATTACAATATCACCCTCACGAATATAGGCCAGCATTTTTTGCAGTTCTGGCCGATTAGTGTTAGCCCCACTTAATTTATCCGTAAATAATTTATCAACGTCTTTTAAAGCCGCTAACTGTCGATCTAAATGTTGCTCCTTGGAACTCACACGCGCATAACCGATTTTAGCCATTTCCAATTCTCCTTTTGGACAGTTCTAATGAACACTTGTAATTCCTAGTATAGCACAGAAATAAAAAAGACCATTAGGGTATACCCTAATGGCCGTTTTACGCTGTTATTTGTTGCCCCCATCCAAACGAAGCTTCATTACGTCGCTCCCCCTCAATAAAGGTGCCTCCTTTACTTTAAGTATTGTATGGTTGCACAGGCCAGCAGTGAATTTATTGAATCAGATATTTGTCAAAAAACAGAAATATTAAAGAGGGATCTGGTGCAAACAGTGTGAGAGATGACCATCTAACCAGCTATTGATCCTATGTTGAAGGTTATGCAGCTAACAATGCTTCTAATTCGTCCACGACTGAGAACCCGATGAGACTTAACTCTCGTCGGGTTCTTTTGCGTATTGCGTGAACAATTTCCACACCGCTCAACGTTGCACTAGCGGTTCGAATGCTTTGAAAGCTTGCTGAGCGGACACGATGACGTTTAATGAATCGGTGGTCCTGTTCAATCAAATTATTTCGATATTTGGAACATTGGTGGGTTGATTTGCTCAAATAGTCTTGCTTTATCAGGTGCTTCACTGCTTTCAGTGTTGCCCGATATTGATCAGTGACTAATCGATCAGGCCGACCATTGGTCGTCAAGAGACGCTTCAAAAAGTGATAGGATGCGGTATAATCGCGGTGTTTTCGTAGCTCAAAATCCATGGTCAAACCGTTACTGTCAATAGCGCGATACAAATAGGCCCAACGGCCTTTAACTCGAATATAGGTCTCATCGATTCGCCAACTTTTAGCGTGAGCTGTTTGATGCCGACGCCATAGAGCCTTAAAGATGGGGCCATAGTGATGAACCCAACGCATGACCGTGGTGTGATGAACAGTGATACCCCGATCCCGAAGCAATTCAACGATGTCACGATAGCTGAGACTGAATCTGAAATAGTAGCCAACGGCTACTAAGATGATGTCCTTTTGAAAGTGGCGTCCCTTAAAGTGATTCATGCGCGCAATCCCTCGTTTCTTGGCACCCAGTATACTAAAATCAAGTCAGCGAGGAAAATTTGCACCAGAACCATCTCGGCTTCTTTCCCGTGGATCTTGTTATTGGTTTCAACATCAAAATCGATCCCGAACCAAGTCATCGGTTTCAAAACGCGTTCGCGCATCCCAGTATCATTTTCGCCTACACCGGCTGTGAATACGATCGCGTCGACCCCATTCATAACAGAAATATACTGAGCGATATATTTGCGGATCCGGTCGCAATAGATTTCAAGCGCCAGTTCCGCGGCCTCGTTATCTTCTTTGACAGCAGCTTCGATATCGCGCATATCGCTGGAGATTCCGGACAAACCGAGGATCCCGGATTTTGTGTTCAGGATGACGATCATTTTATGAACATCCGTCATCCCAAGGTGATCCATCAAATAAGGCAAAAGGGAAGCATCGACGTCGCCTGAACGAGTCCCCATCGTTACGCCGGCAAGCGGCGTGAAACCCATCGAAGTATCGACAGATTTTCCGCCTTCCCATAAAAACCAAGAAAGCCTTCTAAAAAGCTTTCTTGGTTTTTATGGGTTGGAAGTTGATAACGCATTAGGACGTTATGAACATAATCTACATGTTTTGGAAACGCAAGAACTTGGTCAGTCTGAAAAAGAATACTACTTAGCCACAAGTGAAAATGGTCGCGTCAAATTAGCCACTGATCCGTTACCAAGCCAGCAAATTGCCGAGGAACAATTGAACAAGTTCTATCAGCGTGAGTTCGTTCGGTCAGCCAATTCTCGCTGAAAGAGAGATTTTTATCTGTGAAACCTAAAAGTTTTCTAGTATGATGATCCATGGAGATATCCTTTCCTGATGACTGTTGGTTTTCGTCGACTACATTTTATCAGTTTGGATATCTCTATTTCTATCCTCAAGAATAAAAAAGAGTGCTGGAAGAAAAACCCGAAGGATTTTCCACCAACACTAAATATTATAGAACCATAAAAAAGAGGCTGGGACAAAAGTCATGTCCCAGCCTCTTTTTCCGAATAAACGGTGTTTCAAAAGCAGCTTCTTCGGAAATAAGCCGAAAAATCTCAAAAATATGAGAAACTATTTTCGGATTTTTCTTCTTATTTCTTGAAGCTGGACACTTTTGTCTCAACCTCTTTATTTATGATTTTGCGCCTTGCCTAACTCAAAAGCGCAACTGTCAACGGTCCGAGGATCGTCAAGAGGATATTGCCGACTGCATACCCTGGTGTATAACTGAGGGCGAACAAACTGCTGCCGGTTTCTTCATTGATCGCGTTCAAAGCAGCGGTGATCGTACCCGCCCCAGTCAAGGAGCCGATATTATCGATCGCGTTCAGCTTCAAGACATATCGACCGAACAGCAATGTGATGAAATGCGGAAGGATCGAGATGATCGCCCCGATGATCAATACTTTCCAGCCCATCTTCACTAGGGCGCTGACAAAGTCTGAGCCGGCTTGCAGCCCGACTACCGCGATGAACAAGTTCAAACCGAGACTCTTGAAGACCCAGCGGACGGGTCCGGGGATATTGCCGATGTTGGCGTGTTTTTCTTGATACCATCCGAAGAAGAGCCCCAAGAAAAGTGCGCCGCCGCCTTCACCGAGTGTGATCGGGATATTGAAAGCTTTGACCACGATCGATCCCAAGAGAACCCCGAGAACGATCCCGATAGTCAAGAAGCTGATATCGGTCGTTTGTCCTTCAGCGATCTCATAGCCGATTTCTGGCAAGATCTTTTGCAGTGCCCGCGGAGTTCCGATAATCGTCAAGCGGTCACCGCTGCGCATCGTTGTCAGATCGGTCACTTTTTTGCCGTCGCGTTCGACGGAGGTGATCATCAAGCCGCTCTTGACCATATCTTGCAAAGCATGGAAATTAAAAGCATTCGTCAACATCACATTGATCGTTTTCAATTGGATATTACGATACTGTTTGTTTGAAACTTCGGTCGTTCCATGACTTTGTTCCAACTGTAAAAATTCTTCCATATTGCCCACGACCACGATCTCGTCGCCTGGCGAAAGGACCAAGTCGCTGGTTGCCGGGATGCTTTCTTCCTTGCGCAGCACATCCTCAACAACAAATTCATAGTGATATTGTTTTTCGATTTGCAAGATCTTTTTGCCGACAATCGGAGAATCGTCTCCCAGCAAAAATCCTCTGACCCGCACAGAACTAGTCAATGGCGAAAAACTTCCGGAAGTGAAGTTGAGTTTTTCTGCCAATTTTTTCGTTTCTTCTTTCAAATCGACGTGCAGGATCGCTGGCGCGATATTCTTCAAGAAGACCAGCACCCCGACGGTCCCGAAAACATAGGTCAAAGCATATGCGATCGCGACTTCCGAGTTGTAGGCTACCTTAGCAGCTGAAGAAATATCAAGACCATTGATCGACGAGTTGGCAGTCCCGATGACCGCCGACTGCGTTAAAGCGCCGGCGATGATCCCAGCCGCTTCGCCAAGGTCGACTTTGAATAGTTTAAACAAGACCATCGCGATCGCAAACGCAACTACCGCGAAGAAGACACTTTGGCCAACGATCTTAAGTCCGGTACTCTTCAAACTGCGAATAAATGAAGGTCCGACTTCATAGCCGATCGTAAAGATAAAGAGATCGAAGAAAATGCTTTTGACAAGCGGATCGATCTTAAAAGCTCCGATTTGACCGATAATAAGCGCAATGATCAAGACCCCGACCGTCGAACCGACGGAGAAGCTTTTGATCTTGAAACGCCCCAGCAGATAGCCTAGGCTCAGACTAAGAAATACCGGAATGATCGGATTGGCAAGCAAATAATCCACAATTGCTTTCATCACTATCCACCCCTATTTTTGTGCTTCAAACGTTTTATAATATTCATCAAGCAGTTCCAGCACTTGACGGCCGATCAAGCGATAATCTTCCGTCGGCAGGTTCGCCTCAGAAACCCGCAAATCGCCAGGTGCTGCACCGAACCCGACACCATCCATCAATACAACGCCGTTCTTCTCAGCCAATTTCAGCAAGAAGTCGACTTGTTCGAAGTTGTCTGCCAAGTATTCGCGGAACGCTTTGCCGTGACGCTTTTCAGCCAATTCGTAAATATCGATGATCGAATAATATTTCGCAGAAGTTTCGCTGTTGTCTTCCGGATACGTCAAGGCTTTATGCAAGTCGTCGTAGCGTTTATCGATCAATTTGTTCGAAGCTGCGATATACGGATCGTTTTTCGTCTTCTCAACCAAATGCGTCAAGCTGAAGAGGACTTCCATGATCTGCTGCGGTGTTGACAAGCCAGAAGTATGATACAAGCCGATCGAACGGGAATCCGCTACCATCCGGTCGATGAATTTCATCTTTTCGGGTTCCAAAACAACAAGACTGTAACGTTTTTCGAGTGCTTGTTTATCTGCTTGCGGAAGTGCCGCGATCAATTTATCAAAGACATTGTCCTTGCTGACACCGATCACCCCTAAGCGCCAGCCGGTCGCTCCAAAGAGTTTCGAGTAAGAATAAACAAGCAAAGTATTTTTCGGTGCGACACTGTAAACTGTTTGGAAATCGTCAACGAACGTTCCGTAAACATCATCAGTAATGATCATCAAGTTCGGATTCTTCGCAACGGCTTTTTTGATTTCATTCAGTGCTTTTTGGTCAAATGCTTTGGAGCCTGGGTTGCTTGGATTGACAATGAAGAAAGCTTTGATATCGGGATCCTGTAATTTGTCGATCTCTTTCGGCGAAACTTCCCAATTATTTTCTTCTTTCGAGCCCAAGTCGATTTCGACCATTTCATAGTCGTTCAAGGCTGGGATTTGGATGTACGGCGTAAAGATCGGCGTGTTGAGCGCGATCTTGTCGCCCGGTTTGATCAATTTGTTTTCTTTCAGCGAATTGAAAATATAAACGATCGCTGCAGTCCCGCCTTCTGTTGGGAACAATTGCGTTTCATTTTCCAAATCTTCTCCGTGATACAAGACAGATTGCAGATAATGATTGATGATCGTTTCGGAATTTTTCAGGATGCGGCTTGGGACCGGATAATTATTGCCGATGACGCCATCCACAAATTCTTTTACGACTTCATCGCGGTCCAAATGCAGTTCGTCTTTGATATAACTCAAGACGTTCATCAAAAATTGATCGGTTTCGTTTTTATCTGGATCGAGGAATGTTTCAAAACGTTCGCGGATCCCGTCTTTTTCGGTATATCCGGCTAAATCGCCGTCTTTCATTGTGCGTTCTGATTCAAGGACCCCAAATTCAACGATGCGAGTGAAAGCCAAACGGGCTTTTTTATTGATCCAGTTCGGGTTTCCGCGGCCAGCATTCAAAAAGATATTATTTTTTTCGCTTTTTTGTGCCAATGACAGCATTTTATTGCTGATTTCAAAGGCACCTAAATGTTCCAGCTGCTTTTCATCATTCTTGTTGATCTTGTCCATTTTCTTCTTCCTCCTCGTTTTCTTTATAAATTCCTTAAGTTATCTACCAACCCATCGTAAAGTGGATGGACTTATTGTGCAAATAATAACTCTTTTGCATAAAAAAAACCGACCCGCAAAAGCGGGTCGATCGCATGTGTCATCTGTTTTAGCGCTTATTTACCTAATTTTTTGAAATGTTCTACATCGCGAGCGATCATCAATTCTTCATCGGTCGGAATGACGAATGCCCGGATTTTTGAGTCGGGAAGTGTGATCTCGGCGGATCTGGTGCAAACAGTGTGAGAGATGACCATCTAACCAGCTATTGATCCTATGTTGAAGGTTATGCAGCTAACAATGCTTCTAATTCGTCCACGACTGAGAACCCGATGAGACTTAACTCTCGTCGGGTTCTTTTGCGTATTGCGTGAACAATTTCCACACCGCTCAACGTTGCACTAGCGGTTCGAATGCTTTGAAAGCTTGCTGAGCGGACACGATGACGTTTAATGAATCGGTGGTCCTGTTCAATCAAATTATTTCGATATTTGGAACATTGGTGGGTTGATTTGCTCAAATAGTCTTGCTTTATCAGGTGCTTCACTGCTTTCAGTGTTGCCCGATATTGATCAGTGACTAATCGATCAGGCCGACCATTGGTCGTCAAGAGACGCTTCAAAAAGTGATAGGATGCGGTATAATCGCGGTGTTTTCGTAGCTCAAAATCCATGGTCAAACCGTTACTGTCAATAGCGCGATACAAATAGGCCCAACGGCCTTTAACTCGAATATAGGTCTCATCGATTCGCCAACTTTTAGCGTGAGCTGTTTGATGCCGACGCCATAGAGCCTTAAAGATGGGGCCATAGTGATGAACCCAACGCATGACCGTGGTGTGATGAACAGTGATACCCCGATCCCGAAGCAATTCAACGATGTCACGATAGCTGAGACTGAATCTGAAATAGTAGCCAACGGCTACTAAGATGATGTCCTTTTGAAAGTGGCGTCCCTTAAAGTGATTCATGCGCGCAATCCCTCGTTTCTTGGCACCCAGTAACTAAAATCAAGTCAGCGAGGAAAATTTGCACCAGAACCTTAAAGAGTTATTATTTTAGCGATTACAAGAAAAGTGGAACCGTGACCATTTAAATACCATCCTGATGATTTTTTAGAGGCTGGATTTTTAAAGTTATGACCCGTAAAACAAAAAATCATTTTTGATGGTCATGTGGTAACCAGATTTTTTTTAAATTAGCATTATCACTACTGGGAGCATGTCCCTTATCTAATTGATCTATATGAACCATTACAGGGAGCGGAAAGCTGGTTCCTGTAAAGATAGCACTTCCAGGGGCTAGAGAAGGGATAGCAGATTTTGAAACACTATCCAATGAATTCAATGTATTGCCTAACATATTCAAATCAACTTCATTTACAAGACGATGAATAATAAAATTATGCATCTGAGAAACAATAGTTGCTGAAATGTCAGCGGGACGCTGACTAGCAATAGTTAAAAAGAAGCCAAATTTCCTGCCTTCTTTAATAATTTCTTCAAACACATCTAAACGATAATCTCGCCATTTATCACCTTCTCGATTTCTGTTTACAGAAAGAATGTTATGGGCTTCGTCGATTATAAGGTTAGTAGTCTTAGTAATTTCATCTTCTCCTAATAAGTCTTTTTTTTGAAGCTTATAAAGATACCTTGCAATTAATAATGGAATTGTTGCTTTAGCGTCTTTATTGACATTACGTAAAGAAATTATTGTGCAATATTTCTCAGAAAAATTATCCGAGTCGTCATTGCTTACTTTAATTAACTTATTAAACATCTTTGATTTTGCTTCAATTCTGTTTAATAAAGGAGCAATGAAATCAAATTGAGCTCCTCCGTAGGTTAATTTATAAATCATTTGTAGATGGACAAACACAGATAACAAAGTTAGAGGTTGCCAATCAGTATCAATCATGACATCCTCCCAATTTAGAGTTTCTTCTATCAAATATCTAAATTCTGATTTATTGACCATATTATTAAAATAGATTTTGCCATTGCTAGTAAAACTCCAAAATAGACCCGTATAAGTAGTATCAATATTAGAAAAATATGTGCCACTATTGCTGTTCCATGATGCTTTTAACCAAATGCTAAGTTCGGAACTTTCTGGTATTTTAATTTGTAAGTCATTTAAAATTACTTTAAGTAAATTTAACGTTCTTGGGTCTTGCACATTGTTTTGAAATACCTGACAAAAGGCGGTTACAACGTAACTTATTATTTCTTTCTTTGTAACTTTATTTTTCCCGGGATTAAAATGCTTTAAAGTTGTTCTAAGAAAGGGTTCTTGCGTTTGTTGCGTTGCTGAAAACAACACTGACAACATTTCTATATCCCAGAATTCTGATCTAGGAAGGATTATTTTGTCTCCTTTAGATGTAGATGAAGTATTAAGTTCAATAGTTTTTTTGCTTGATGTTAACGATTCATCACCAGTGTATTCACCATTAAAATCTATAAAAATAAACTTGGAATTATTAATATTCCAATTATTTTTATCAGCAGTATTAAATAATTCTGAATACATTTTTGCCAAGGTGTTAGATTTTCCACTGCCAGTGTTACCAAAAATTGCAAAATGCGTGTTAAAGATATGCGACCAATCAATTGCATATTTAAGTCCTTCGGGGACTGTTTTTCCAATATATAATGGATAATCTATATTGAGAATATTTCCCGTTAGTATCTGAAGGGTTTCTTCTGAACTTAGTAATACGATTTCAGAAAATATTTGAGGAAAAATAGAAATTCCAAAAGTGAATTTACTTTGCCTAAAGGCTCCTATGATTGAAATATCCACTTCTCTAATAAATCTGTTTTTTGAAAATTCCTGATCATTACTGTCTTTTTGCGTGTCTTCTAAATATTCGTGAAGGACCTTGCCTACTAATTTATAGGGGCCTCTTTGAATTCCAATGTATTCTCCAGTACCCACTCCCCTATATGTAACCCCGTTTCTGTAATATGTTAAATTATTAGTATTTTCAAACATTCTAGCTGTAACGTAAGTCCCCTTTACTTCAGTTACGATTCCGACACTTGGTAACGGATCCATCTTAGCTGTTTTCATTGTCCATAGGCTCCTTCTAAAAATTTATTTAGGACATTGAAGTTACCTGGCTCGTTAGTATCAGGGGACTTTAAAAATGTCACATCAGTATATCCTTTTAACACAAGATTAATATAGTCAACGTCTTTTTCACTATATGGAATAACGAAAATCTGTAAAGATGGATTGGAAATAGATCTTTTTAACAGATCTAAAATATGTTCATCTTTGAAGGAAAAACCAAAACAAATTAAAACAGTGTTATCCTTTTGCAACTCATTTTCGAATTCTCTTAGTAGTTGATAGTATTGTTTCTGAAACACTGTCTCTTGAAATTTTCTTTTGGTAGGACTCACAATTAATAGCTTGGAATAATCGTTTTCAAATATTCCGAGTTCATCTTTTAGTTCTTCATTTCTTTCTATATTGCTAAGATATTGGTCAATAACGTTTTCGTCAGTTACTTCAATTCTATTTCCTTGATTCAACATCTTTAAAATAGTATCTGATTCTTCTTTTATTTTCGTTAGTAATTCATTTTCTAGGCTTGATGTAATAATGGTTTGGTCATCTTTCAAAACTTTTTTTGACCATGAAAGAGAGCCATGTAATTTATACAGATTAATAGACGGTATCTCTCTACGAAATGTGTCAATGGATCCACTGTGGGTAACATTAAAATAATAGTTTTCGTAACTAACTTCACGCGTAAAGAAACCTCTAGAGCCATCGTTAAAAAAGGCTAAGGGGTGTTCAAGAGAAATATCATCAAAAGCGGCCTCGAAAAATGTATCATAGTTTGTAGTAAAAATATTAGTTCTTTTAGGTCTTTCAAATCCGTTGTGGCGCGAAAGAGTAAGCATATTCTCAATTAATTCTTTATAAGAGTTCAGAGTATCCATTGCTTCTTCTGGAATGTGAGTAGTGCTAACTAATCCATTTTTGACTGATGAATCAAAAAAAAGGAATTTCAAAAAAGCTTGTGCCATTTTTTGAGAATTATAGGCAGTTAAAAGGTCTTCAATACTGTGTTTATTCCCTTTTTCCCCAACAGAAAGAGTGCTTATATAATCAGAACTTGCACCAGAACCAATTAAAAAATCTATATTTTTCCCTTCTACTTTATCTAAAAATTTTTGACTGTCATTCATGATACCCAACCTCTTTTTTTTAAAAGTCAAAAGTGCCATTGATTATTTTACATTGGGCTTTCTTTCGATGCCGAATAAAGAACTTTCGTTATATTAAAATTACAATTTAAATAATATAAAAGTTCTTTTTCATCGGTAACTTAATATTCGGTACCCACACTGACTTACCATTGTTCTTCTCTCCAGAGACTTTGTACAGTGTTAATACGAACTCGTCTTGGAATTGATTAGTTTCTTTCCAGTCGTTTGGTGACAGCAATGCACGGTTTCCCAGTGTCACGGCACGATTACGCCTGACAAGAATATGGGCGCTTGCCATCGGATTCTCACTACGGGCACTATCAATCATTTTGATGTAACCATCAAGATTAAACTCTTTTTCTGCTTTGAAATGCTTCAAAATATCCGATATAAATTTTAGGCTAACTTCAGTAGCTGGATCATCATTAGAAAATTGTTGAACCAAATCTGATATTTGCGTAGTCGTTTCGTTCTTCGGTACGCTTGGAAAGTGGTTTGATCCGCCAACCAGGATATTCAGCAAAGATTTATCTAACACATTAGATCGCGTTGGATTCAAACCATCTGGATATGCAATTGTAATCTTCTTTCCTGCTTGAGCTTGACGGATAATCGAGTTATTAGTCTCATTGATTTCTGCAAAAAGTTTATACAACGCCCGGCTACTATACATTGTTATCAAGCCAGGGTCACGATCATAGCCAAACATGCGATTATGTTGCCACATCGTATCCGCATTTGGATTTTTGCTGGTCCTGGTGTAGTAGAACGTATTCAATTGGCCAAAGGTTACACCCC
The DNA here is from genome assembly GCF_023806725.1 of Lactiplantibacillus sp. C232. Classification (NCBI taxonomy): domain Bacteria; kingdom Bacillati; phylum Bacillota; class Bacilli; order Lactobacillales; family Lactobacillaceae; genus Lactiplantibacillus; species Lactiplantibacillus sp. C232. The sequence continues at coordinate 33,198 of NZ_JAMSKZ010000021.1, read as the reverse complement.
GGCCCAGGTTAGTTCCCCCAATAACAAAGTTACATCCAGACTCATAGTCTTTGTCATCGTCAATTGATGTTCCGTTTAATAGGACAATCGTAAACTCACGTTTTTCAAGAATCTGTTTAACACGTGTCAATACTTGATCGTGTGGTTGTTTCTCAGTATTTTGTGGTGTAATAGCGGCATACTCCCGATCAAATGCATCAGTGAATTTTTCGTCAGCATGCTGGTAAGTCCACCAGGCAATTGCATCTTCAATTTCTTTTTTTGACTTCTCGTGAGCTGCTCGTCGAATGCCAGGGTGAACTAAACAGTTTGAGACTTTACCACCAGTTAGCAATATTTGTGCTGATACGACCAAGTGGCGGAGCACAACATGCTTTGCGCTTTCTTGCGGTGTTTCATCATCAACAAAATGAATGAAGTTAGGTATATCGTTAGTCTCTGTTCCCGGAAAGAAAAAGTCACCACCGAGATAGCCATTACCAGGTTCAAAGTATTCAGTAAACATTGGCCGCCAATTGGAGTTAAGACTTTGAAGTAGCAGGGCTTGGGGAGTACCAGTCACTTGAAGATAAATTGATGCTTGTGCTGTATCACGTATTTTTCGTAGTCGATCATTGATCGCGGAAACCTTTTTTTGATTAACCTTTGTATTTTCTGAAGCAGCATCAGCTTCATCATCAACGATGAATAATGCATTTCCCTTCAGTTTTTGAGAATTACGGAATCGATCAACCCATGCCTGTAAAACACGTGTATTCTTTTTTACAATAATTAGTACCGGCTGATTTTTTGCGCTTCTGAACTTTTCTTCATCATTCTCGCTACAGATTGCAAATTCAGGCAAATCATGTTGTGCGCGTTCAAGTGTTTGTTTTTGTAGGAGTTTGCTGTCCGTTGTCATCAGTAGGAAGTAGCGAAATTCCAAATCAGCAGCTTCACAGATAATGCCAAATGTTTGTCCCGTCTTCCCACTTTGAATATTGCCAAAAAGCAATCCCATTTCATGTGTTATATAGGTGAAATGGCTGATGTATTTTTTGCCTATACGTCGAGACGTTTTTTCTATGCTGTTTGCAAGCTCATCTTTACCTGCATCACGAAATTGTTGTAGGTAATTATTAAGATATCCCATTAGCTTTTCTCACCTTCAAAGTGAACTGTCCAGACGTCTAGCAATTCCCGTGTCCAATGTTTCTTGTCTAAAGCACCTTTCTTATTTCGTGGTGTTGGAGCTAATCGATTGAATACCACCCCATATTCCTGTGTAGATGTCTTAGTAAGAACCATCACGCGCATTTGGGCAGCGTTTAACATTTCTTGCGTTACAACGCCGAGACGTTCCGTATCGGCGGCTGTATTATCGACTGGTTTGACGTATCCAGCTGTAGCCAATCGTCCCTTGATCCAGCGCCCAAAAACGCGATCGTTACCAGTCTTACCATAAGCCGTCAGTTGTTTATTGTTATCAGCAGTGGTATGCGCTTCAAATTTATAACCATCGTCCGTTACAATCCAAAAAGGCTTATTTTTAGGGTAGTTTGGCTGAGTAGAGATCGTCTTATTTACGGTAATTTGAACCTCATACCAATTTCTGGGATCAACACCACCACTCAATTTGTTATACCGACCGCCGCCATAGGCCACATTGATATTTGATCGCGCGTAATCATGCCGGGCGGTAGAAAAACGATTAGTAGCTAATGGTGCTTTAATTGGAATCCTAATCTCAATATCAGTCTGCAGTGAACGATACATATCTTGTTCACTTTCGGTCGTTTCCAAAACTTCTTCGATCCCGCCAAGCACTTCGATCCGCTCGTGGATTACCTTGAAATCGTTTAAATTGGTGGCAGAAACGGTGCAGCTGGTTTTCAATTTCTCAATATGAGTAGACAATTCATGCAGTTGGTTAGAATTGGTAATTGTGGTTGCTAGTTCATATTGACGAGCAACAGATCCCAACGGGGCCAGCACGCTTAAATTAGCTGATCCTAATACCGCTGACTTCAAATCATCATTTCCTTGTTGGTTCGGTTGCCAAAAGAGATAAACCTTGCCATGATAGCTCATATTGTTCACAAAGCAGATTTCGCCTTTACCTGTAGCTTGCCATTTATTATGTAACAAACGTACCCGATTATAGATACTTTCTGGAATACCACTTTCCAGATACATACCAACAACCAGACAGATCTGCTTAATGTTCCCCTTTGAAACTAATGAGTCCAGTTTATCCAATCCATCTACAGAAACATAGCCTACTGCAATGTCAATTCTCGAAGCTGAACTCGCCTCTTTTACCAACTGATTAGAAATAAGTGGTAAGCTCTCCCCAAATGGCATCGGTGGTACTTTAGAGTATAAAATTGTCATTTTTAGTCCTCCTATTATTCTCCATTTTCCCACACTAAAGCAGATTAATCACGACTATTAGAGCTTGCAATATGTAATAAAAAGTCGTATGATTTTTAGCATAGGCATATGCTAAAACACTTGTTCGATATGCTGAACTCATGGAGGTGTTCACTATGATATTTAGAACTGCTGAATTATTCGCTGGACCTGGTGGTGGCGCATATGCTGCTAAAACTTCACACTTTATCGATACTAAGGGCAGAAAATGGGGGTATCAACATGCCTGGGCAAATGAATTTGATAAAGATACTGTTGATACCTATAAACTGAACATCCTTAATAACCCTAAGGCGACTACCGTTTACTGCGAAGATGTAAGGAAATTAGATCTCACTAATCACCAATTACTGACTGATATGGATGCGTTGATTTTCGGATTCCCTTGCAATGATTTTTCCGTTGTCGGCAAGCAAAAGGGGTTAGATGGAACATATGGTCCACTATATACTTACGGAGTTAAAACATTAAAGGAGTTTCAACCAAAGGTTTTTATCGCCGAAAACGTCGGTGGCCTAACCTCTGCCAACGACGGTGATGCTTTCATTCAAATTCTCAAATCATTAGCCGATGTTGGTTACACACTAACGCCAAACTTCTATAAGTTTGAGGAATACGGTGTTCCACAGGCCCGGCATCGTATATTAATTGTTGGTATTCGCAATGATCTGGCTATTCAAGGCATTAAATTTCACGTACCTGCCCCGACCACACCCAATCCAGATGACTATGTTACCGCTGGCGAGGCTCTAACTAATCCACCGATTCCAGCAGACGCGTTTAATAACGAATTAACACGTCACAAGGCTTCGACTATTGAGATGTTGTCCTATATCCCAGAAGGTGGTAATGCTTGGTCGCACCAAATTCCTGAAAGTCTGCGTCTAAACGTCAAGGGAGCTCGGCTTTCAAATATCTATAAGCGCCTAGACCGTAATAAGCCGTCATATACTGTTACCGGATCTGGAGGCGGTGGTACCCATATGTATCACTGGAAGGAAAACCGAGCATTAACCAACCGTGAACGTGCACGACTGCAAACCTTTCCTGATAATTATCACTTCATTGGTGGTAAAGAATCTGTGCGGAAACAAATTGGTATGGCGATTCCACCTGCTGGTATGCGCCATATCCTAATGGCAGTGCTTAAAACTTTTGCAGGGGAGCCATACGACTACATTTCACCAACACCACGTTTACAACCTAATGTTCTGTTCAAAACATCTGGGTCGGAAGTGGCAACACTTGTTAAACTTTAGGTTAGCATACAAAAGTGAGCACTAAAGACACAGTTCTAAGCTTAGTCTGTTAATATTCGATCACTGAAAAAAATCGTTTTTAGATTTTCTTGAATCAATTATAAACATTCCAGTTGATGTTGCTGTTTGGCACGTTTTTAATCGCGCTCCTCAGCTATATCGACAAGCATCACAAATAAAAAAAGCCGCCCTGTGTAACTTTGGTAGAGGTCACAGGACGAGCTAAAATCGTTTATTAAATTTCTGCCACCGCCTTTGAAGCGGCTTGCATGGGAAGTCTTGTTAGCGCAAGGCTTCCCTTTTCTATTACATTATAGCATGACCTTTAAAAACTGGCTAACGTTTTAGACTTTGATCAGGTTCAGAATCTGGTTGTTTGATTTCTGGATGCTGTTCAGCAAATACTTTCAGTTGTTTTTGAGTTCGATTACTGATTTCCTGGTGTACATCATTTAATTTATTTTGTAGTTCTGATTTTTGTTGTGGATTAGTTGCTTGCTGAACTTGTTGTTGCAAGCCTTGGTAGGACTTATTAAGATCATGGGCTGATAGCTTTTTTAGATCATGCTCAGGTTCTTTTTGGGCTTCTTGTAAGCCTAATTGTTTGGTTAACCCGTCACTAAGCTCAATCACTTTGTTGCTAACTTGCTGGATCTCACTTAAAGCACTATGGATCACGGCTTTATCTTTAGCCCAGGTGGCCACGTAACCGAGGGAGTAGTTGCTGGTATCAACGCCAATATTTTGCATGGCAACATACGCAACCGCTTCGGCTTGGGTTTCCTGATAGGCTCGTGGCCGATCTTTAAAGGCTGATTTTAAGCCGTGTAGCTGGCTATGCGCATATTCGTGGTATAACGTCTTTAGTTTCAAAGCATTGTCGGGCTCATCGCCACCAATGACGATTTCATTAGTGCTGGGTTGAAAATATCCCTTAGCCCCATTTAGCGTCGCTAAAGGCACTTCACTGACTTTAAGGTCGGTTTGCTGGTTTAAATAATCCTTGAACGCGTTATATAAGCTTGTCACATTCTGATGATCGGCCAAATTTTCTTTGACAAAGTCTTTAGCACTTAACACTGGTTCACCGCTAGTTTGTGCCACATCAAAGACGGGTAGATAGCGATAACCGACAATGGCGCGCTCATCGGTGGTATCAAGATGCTTCTGCTCGGCTGGTGTTAGCTTCTTAATGATCGGAGCCGCAATCCGAATCGCTTTTGCGCCCCGGTTGACGGTGCGGTTAAAATCCTTCTGCCATTGCTTAAAACCGGCGACTTGAGTGGCTTGAGGATTTTGCGCATAAATTAAATCAATGTTTCTGGCGCTATAACGATGAAATTTAGCCAGGGTATTGAGATACTTTTTAAATTGGTCACTATCAGTTAATTTTAGGATTTGCTGTTCAGCCTGGGCGACTAATTGTGCTTTCCAAGCCTTCACATCTGCTTTATTTGGCATAAGTTACCCCTCCTCATCTTCAAAAATATCATTCAATGTTGGCAATGATCTTATTTGAATCGGGGTCGTGCCATAAAGGGCAACGTAACCGTCAGACAATTTTTGCCAGGCTACTTGATAATAAGCGCCGTTACCAGTGATTTCTTTTAAATACTTGTAGGTTCCTTTAGCTTGCAAAACGGGTAATTCACTGGCTAAAACTGCTAATTCGTTGTTCATTTTATGATCTCCTTTGCTTTGTTAATCTCACCCGTTGTTCAGGTTTACTTTTGGGATTGTAAAAGTGAACCTAAATGACGGGTTAACCAACCGGAACGTAGTATAGGGCGGTAGGCAGGTTCTAATCAAAATCAAAACTTAATTTATGGCCGTCAAGCTTTAACTTGGCGTCAAACGACTTTCCCTTTTTGCTCTTGAAACCCTTTAGTTTGCTGGTTTCCCCCTTGGTGACCAACGCTTTAATTGCGGTCTTACCGAGGGTCTTACTGCTCCATTTCTTGGGCAGGGTAAAGTCTTCGCCTTGCTTAGGCTTTACAATATAAAACTTCTGTTTATTTAAAACGGTCGCTTGCGGTGTTTCTAAGAAGACCTCGGCGGACTTTTGTGCTTGCTGTTGGTGATTGATTTGTTGCTTAATGGCTGCACTGCCAGTCAATTGCGTGGGAACATCAGCGATCAATTTAGCCACAAACTTCTTAATTTGGCTCAAAAAGTTATCCGGGGTGCGTTCTTCGGTACTGATTTGCTGTAACGCTTGCTCCCATTTAGCTGTCATTTCTGGACTAGTTAGCAAGGGCTCAAGTTCAACCGCTTTACATAAAGTAATTCCGGCTTCACTGACGTGTAGCTTGTTCTTTTCAGTGACGAGATAGCCGCGTTTCTTTAACACTTCCAGCACATTGGCCCGGGTTGCACTTGTCCCAATGCCTTGCACATCTTTAAGAATCGCTTGGGCTGCTTCATCATCAAGCGTTTTGCCGGCGGTCTTCATGGCCGTAATCAGGGTACCTTCGGTAAAGGGTACCGGTGGTGTCGTTTCTTTTTGCGGTGTTTGCAGATTTGCTTGGACTTGATCGCCTTGGTGAACGAGCGGTAGGGTGGCTGCTTCTTGCTGGTCGGCTTTGTTTTCATCAAATAATGCTTGCCAACCTTGCTTAGTTGGGACCTTACCCGTTGCTTTAAAATTAGCATCGCCGACTTGGGTAACAATGGTGGTTTCTTCATACTCGTAAGGATCAGCAAACATCGCTAACGTCGTTCTTAAAACCAAGTCATAGACCTGTTGCTGTAATTTAGGTAAGGCCGCTAATTGATTTTTCGTCGGCACAACTTTAGTCATGATAATAGCGTAGTGTTCTTCAACTTTTTTTCCATTAACATAACGCTTATTTGGCGTGGTATTGGTTAAAGCGACTTGCTTAGAGACTAACCCCAGATACTTCGTCAGATTAGCCACTAAATACTCAAATTCTTCATCAGTGATATAAGCACAATCGGTTCGGGGATAGCTAAGGAACTTAGCTTCGTATAAACTCTGAATGGCGGCTAAGGTTTGGCTGGCACTGGCATGATACCGTTTATTCATGGCACTTTGCAGACTGGATAGTGAGAATAGTTGTGGACTAGCACGCTTTTTGTCTTGTTTTTGGACGTCCTTGATTAAACCGGCCTGTGAGCCTTTCTGAACGTTCTTAGCTTGCATGAATGTTATTAGTCCTGCTTCATCTTTAAACCGCTGATAGGGGTCTAATTTTGCGACGAATTTTTGCTGATTGGCTAAAATTTCCGCATTTAGTTCAAAATAGGGTTCCGGCTTAAAGTTTTTGATTGCCTGGTCTCTTTGATAAACCATATACAAAGTTGGCGTCTGTACTCGACCAATCGAGTACACCCCGCGCACCCCGTTTTGTCTTAATAGCAAGGTGTATAAAGGACTGCCATTCATACCAATTAACCAGTCACTAATTTGACGGGTTTGGGCTTCTTTATAAGCCAAATAGTCTTTGTGCCAATCACCAAGATTTTTAAAGCCGGTAATAATCGCGTCTTTTTCTAGGCTATTCAACCAAAGGCGCTTAATCGTTTTCGACTTAACATCAATATGCGCTTGGTTCATGATCGACCACGCGATATTTGACCCTTCTCGACCACTATCGGTGGCCACAATAATGGTATCGGCTTTCGTTAACAGGTCTTTGACGACCTTGAATTGATCTTTTTTACTAGCTGACACTTCAAACTTGTATCTGTCTGGGAAAATCGGTAAATTAGATAAGGCCCATTGCTGGTATTTCTGATCATATTTATCCGGTGTGGCTAGTTCAACTAAATGTCCGAGACCATACGTCACAAGCGTATTTTCGGGCAAAACAGGGTCACTAACCGTATAGTAACCCTGTTTTTTTGTGCTCTTTTGAAAGGCTTGGACGTATGAACGGGCTTGACTGGGTTTTTCAGCTAAGATAACAGTGGTCATGTTCGTTCACTCCTTATGATTCAGCTTTTGTTCTAATTCTGTTTTGCCTTGTTCAGCCGCTTTTAACCAGGTTTAACGGTGCATTTTTTATTCCGATTACAAGTGCATGCCCCCATCTTCATGCCGGTTTCGAGTTTGGTGTTGCCGTTGCTTTTTCATCATTTCCCACTCAGTCTCCTTTAAACCTTGCGCCTGTCTTTGTCGTTGGTAATCTTCATCACGAGCATATAGAACAGTCATGATCGCGTCACTAAAGGCCGTCTTTAAGTAATAGTCTGGACTAACTGGCTTGTAATTTAGCGGTTGATAATGTCCGATATTTTCTTTTCTGTACTGGTCGTCCTTGGCTTGTTGCCCTTTTAACTGCTTTTGGATTTTCTCGATCTGACTGTTCTTAATCGTCGGATCGGCTTTGCATTCACCCAAAAAGAGTTGTTTAGTGCCATCATGCTTTAAAACCCGTTGTAAGTGATGATTTTCTAACTGATCTAAGCTAAGCTGTCCCGATAAATAAGCTAGTCCTTGTTGATGTTCTTGGGGACTGAACACCTGTGGTGGATTTGCTTGCCACTGTTCAATTGTTTCAGCCTGACATGGCTTTAAAACAGGATCATAGTACATCACGGCTGTATAGGCTTGTTCCTGTTTAATCAATGGCAATCCATCTAAATCGCCTTTGGGAAAGGCCCTTTTCAATACTTCATGGTATTGCGTTTTAATGACTTGCTTAACGGCCATGATTGCCCGTAGGTCTTTGACTGCGCGAGTAATCTTTTGCTGCTCGGTTGGTGAATACTTTTCTAGTAGACCTTGATCAACGTGTTCTAGACTTTCTAAGCTATCATCATGAATCATCAGCGTATATTTAAGCTTGATTTTGACTTCCTTTTCTTGTTGCATTAATAACTTCCAGCCAACGTATGGCCGTTTGGTAAAGGTCAATAATTGTCGGGTCAATAAATCATCACGAATATTCATTAAACGTTCGTTTAATTCACTGCCTTTGAAAATCGTTTGTTCACTATTAGTTTCTTTAATCAATTCCCGTCGTTCAGCCGCGGTTGTCTGTTCAAAATCAAGCTCTGGATAAAGTTTTTTAGTCGTGCGATCAACTACTTTATTTAAGAGCTCATCTGCTTTTTTTAGTGAACTTTCTTGTTGGTTAATTGTCAATAATTGCTTAGTGACATCTTCACCAACAGCGTGCTTAATTAAGGTACTGTTTTTCCAATTAAATAGCAGGCGCCGCTTATCATCTAAACTTTCCAAACTAATATAAGTTTTCAGTTCGTGGCTTAACTCTTTGACCACTTTTTTCTCGTTAAATGAGAAGTGTTTACTTAGGCTATCCAAGTGGCCTCGATTAACTACTTTCTCCTGCATATTTTTATAGCCAGCTTTGGACTTACGATAGTTCTTAACTTGTTGATTAAATGCCTTTCTTTCATGCCGTTTGCTATTGATTCCCTCGTGTTGCATTGGTGTGTCAGCTATTCCCTGTTCCACAAATGATTTTTCACTGATTCGATCCGGAATATTTTTTTGCTCTAAAACCTGATTGACACTAACTGCCCAATTATGACGCCATTCAATTATTTTTTCTTTCTTATCCCAATCGACCATCAGTATCTTTCTACTCTTAGGGTACTTGCTAGTTCCGGTATACATTTTATTGCCATTCTCATCTAAAATATATTGCTTTTTACTCTTGATTCCCCATGTTCCGTCTGGGTTAAATGGTCGGTTAGTTAACATCACATGTGCGTGCGGATTATCTTGGTGGTCGCGATGAATCGCTACATCAGCTACCATGCCTTGATCAACAAAATTTTCTTGCACATATTTTGTCAATAATTCTTTCTGTTCGGATTCACTTAATTCTACCGGTAAAGCCACGTTAAACTCTTTTGCATACCGTGAGTTTGATTTACGATCTTTCTTTTCAACTTCATTCCACAACTGCTCTCGATCACTCGCCCATTCAGGTGAATTTTTTGGCGTCAAAATAAAGCTTTCTGGCATGATCGATCGGGCATAAAAATAGTGGCGACCTTCCTTATCATCAAATAGCTTTTCACCACTTCGATAAGCGGCACTGGCAATCGCACTTCGTCCTTTACCAGCACTAATATTACTAAAACTCATGTGAAATATTGCCATGTCAGTCACCATCTTCCTTTGATTCTATGGGTTTTGACTTTGTTGTCGCCATCGGCGACTTCTAATACAGGATTTTAGCACGATTTACCCCACAAGAATTTAGTGGGGTGTAAGTGCGCATTGACCTCGTTTCACTCGGTCTTCTGATTCTCTTAACTTTAACTTAGTGTATGCCTTCCGCTTCGCTATTTCAACTTTTATACTTTGACTTAACGTTTCCCTTATGATATAGTGTCAGTGATTATTTCTAATATGATTGGAGGGATCGTTATGTCTCAAAGCAACTTAGAAAAACAAGAAGCTAAATTAAAAGCCCTTAATCAAAAAATTAAGGACGAAAAAAATAAGATTGAACAACGGCTAGGTAAACAAATCATCAGTCAAGCCAATTTAGATTATGCTAATTTGTCTAACGATCAGATTAAGCTTTTAGCTAAGCAATTTTCTGAATTTTTAAAGGTAAAGTCCGTAGATCATTAGCCATACGAGATGGGGAAATTCCATGTCTAATCAATATGAAAAACTAGTCGAGCAACAAGCGCGTTTAAAACAAAAAATTGAGCGGGAAGATTTTAAATTACGGCAATCTAAATACTATGAAAATCGGCAAGCCCGCAAAGCCCGTTCTCGCCGATTAATTCAAAAAGGGGCCTTATTAGAAAAGTACTTCCAAGCTAATAACCTCTCGGTCGAACAAACCGAAGAACTTTTAAAAATATTTGCTGACTATGTTAACGCCCATAAACCGGATAAATTAAAAAACGATCAACCTAATAACTAGGCCGATCGTTTTTATTTTCTGGATCATTTCTAGGCTTTACTTCTGGGTTTTGATCTGCAAAATTTTGTAACTGCTTTTGCACCTTTTCTGGATAAGTAATATTTTGGTTTATCCAAGGAAAATTCCTCAATATATATTGGGGTTTATCTATCAACGGACAAAGTCCTTTCGCTTAATAACCTCATCTTGCCTTTTATCTAAAAAGTAGGTATATAAAGCGTCATATACTTTGCGCTTTTCTGGGTCTGGCTCATGTAATGACTTATCAAGTAAATCTTTTAAATCAGTTTCTTTGGCAATTTCAAAAAAGTCATTAATTGTGATTGTATCTTTCATGTTCATCACACTTCCAAGTTATTAATTTATTTAATCTGATAAGTCATTAGTCCTCATCTGGATCATTGAGCCAATCAGCGACCTCTTTAGCGTCTTTGAACTCGGTGACTGGTGTTTCTTTGGTAGCCTTTAAAAAGCGTAAATTAGCTCTTTCTTCTTCGCTTAAAGACACATTAAAAGGTAAGGCACCATTAGCAACAATCCGCTTATAAAACATATTGATCGCGGTAGTTGGGTTTAGACCTAACTGGCTTAAAACGGCTTCGGTATTATCTGCCAATTCTTTGTCAATCTGGACTTGTACGCGTTTCTTTTCCTTAACTGCCATGATTTTCTCGCCCCCCTTTATTACTACTCACATTATACTAATCTTTGAGTACCATCTCAATTAGCCTGCTTCTTTAAAAGTTGTGAATTTAAGTTTGCTGTCCTTTCCGCAATGGCACTTATACAACGTTCCTAAAGTGCCCGTAAGCGCATTTTAAAACTCGTTTAATATAATTATACTCTATCTGTTTAAAACAGCTTAAATGGCCTTATATAGCTTTTTAGTTTTAAGCACGCTCATCGTTAGGGTGTTTGGCCGCATATTCTCTAGCCGCCTGTTTATTCCACCAAACACCAAATAAGTTTTGCATGGTGCCATACAAGTAGTTCTCCACGTTTTTAATGTGCTTCTCATTGCTTCTCAGGGCGTTAAAGTAGCGCCTCAAGGCTTTAGTCATTAAAGGCTTCAGTTCCTCATCATCAAGTGGGATTATGACGCCAATGTCCTGATGATCCTTTTCAACTCGATATTTAGCATTCAAGATAATACCAATAAACCGGCGCATTTGTTGTGGGGTGCGGCACCAGAAACTAAGTAATTGCACGGCTTCGGGTTCTAAGAAAACCGGTAAGCCACTATCTTCATCAGTTAAGAAATCATTAGCATGGATCACCAAATCCTTGTTTTGCTTTTCTAGTTCCGCTGGTGAGAATTGGGCTGTGGAAAAGTCCAACTTTTGAGTATCTATATTATATCTATTAGTATCTAAATTATTAGTATAGTCTAGATTGTGACTCTTTTTGACACTTTCGCGTGTATCAAGGGTTTGTGGTGTATCTTTAACGAACTTCCGCGAAGGTTCCGTTTTGACACTTTCGCGTGTATCAAGGGTTTTAACGAACTTCCGCGAAGGTTCCGTTTTGACACTTTCGCGTATACCAAGGGTTCGTGGCTCTTGTTGCCGAGATTTTGTATAAATGTCTGTTGCCGTAACTTCTAAATCTGCTAAATACAATCTATTTGGTTCATTTTTACCAGTTTTGGGATTAAAGTGCATGGTTTTCTGAAATAATAATCCTTGGTTTTCAAGTTCATTTTTTACCCTAATCACTTTCTTTTTTGACCAGCCCATAAGATCTGTTAGTTCTTGATTTGTAAAAATGAAATAAACCCGGTTATCTTCATCAACCCAGTTGTTTTTCAATGAATAATCTAGTCTATCGTGTAAAATCATATATCCTAATTTTGCACTATCACTTAATGTCTTATATTGAGATCCATAAATTAAAACCTGTGGGAATTGGAAAAAACGAGTTGCATAAGCTTTTTCCGACTCAATAAAATTGAAATTAGTTTGATTCATTATAAAACTTCCCTTCTCAACTGACACATACTGTCTCGAAAGAGAGTTGCTAAAACATTAGATTTGCTTTAAAATACAAATCTGATATGCTTTAACTAAATTACAAAGCATTCATTTAGCCGTGAGGGCTTTGTAATTTACCAGCATGTGTCTATTCTTGGTTGCCCATTCGGCAACTTTTTTAATTTCTAACAACAAAAAATGGACTAAATAGCTTCGGTTAGCTACTTAGTCCATTGGCTTTGATTTGTTTTTAACTATCCTTCACTTGTCCTCTAGGACTGGTTTGCGGTATAATTAACCTACAAATTAAGAACAATGTTCAGTCGATTTTCACCGCCAAGTTAAAATTGACTGAATCTAAGTAGCTGTCTGATAGCTACTTGCTAAACCAAAAGTCCCTGATTCCCCGTGAATCAAGGACTTTTTCTGTTTAGCTTTATCTTCTATTCGGTTGTTAAATTAGTTTTAGTCTAGCATAGCGCTTATCTTCCAGCAACATTATTTGATCTTGTATACTTTACCAGCTCTTAGTTTGGAACCAACAAGCGATTGAATATACTAGCAAATATTATTCAATCGATGTTTTAATTAAATTAACCAAAAAATGTAACATTTATTGTAGTTGCTGTTGTACTTATGCATTTTCTGGCTGATCATAATTATAGATTGAACTCTTTTTTCAATAGCTGCTCTAAATATCTGGAAGCTGTTAACTCTTTTCCTTTGGCACGTCTGGCCAATTCATTAGCAACGTTTTGTTTTAAAGTATAAGACTTTGAAACTCTAGGTGTAGGAGGTTCATTTGTTATTGGATTGCTGTTCATACTGTTTTTTAATTGGTCCATTTTATCTTCAAATGCCATGATGTTGATCCTTTCGATAGCATATCATACTATGTCATAGCATGATATGATTATTGCTTAGTAAACGTATCAAATATTTTGTCAATTTTCTCAAAAAATTCCCTTGCTTTTGGAGTTGAGCTTTTGCCTTTTTCCATGTTGATCAGCGGTTCATGATTAAGAGTTGTTTTATTGAATACTTCTCTTTCAGGAATTAAGGCAATGGTTCTGGGATCTTTTTTCATTTGTTCCACAAATTCATGTGAAGATTTAGTATTATGTTTTATTCTATTTCCAATAAATTTTAGTTCTGCTGTGATAAAGCTTTTACGACTTTCAACATTAATTACTTCTTGTTTTAATTGTTCCATTCTTAATTCCAAATTACTTTTGGAAATAAAACCGTATTCACTTGGTTCAATCGGACTAAATACTAAATCCGAAATTACAATCATATTTTGCGTGATTGTCGAAAAATCCGGATGTGTGTCTATTAATACATAGTCAAATTTTTTCAGTTTGTCATAATTGTCTGAGAACCACATGTACATTAGTAATTCTTTGTTGGCTCTCGTTTGAAGATCATTATTGACCATATCTAAATTCATAGAAGCAGGAATAATTGATAAGTTTTTGTGCAATTCAATAATTTCTACTTTTTCACTATCTTTTGTAAAAATGTTAGCTAAGGTGCCATTGTCTTTATAAATATCATAGGTTTGGGTCAGACTGCATTGGTGGTCGCTATCAATCAGCAAAACGTTATAGCCCTTGCTAGACAGCCATTCACTATAATTGAAAGTTAAGGTTGTTTTGCCAACCCCTCCCTTAATAGCAGAAAAAGTAATTATTTTCATAGGGCGCCTCCTTGTTTACAGTTAAAGCATATCATAGCATGATATGATATGCAATGACTGAATATAGCACAGCATGTTTTTTCTTTGTTGTGTATGTTTGCTAATGTCCGTCTGGTCCCCTGTCAATAAAATAGACAATTTAAATAGAGACTTTTTTGTCCTATGCCACGACTAAATTTTGAATTTGAGTTTGATACTCATCTTCAAGTTGCTTTGGTGATTTGAATCCACAGTGACTGTGAATTCTAACTGTGTTGTAAAACGTTTCAATGTACTGAAAAACTAGTCGTTTAGCTTCGGAGTATGAATGGATTTTAAACCGATTTATCCATTCACGCTTAATCAAGGCATGAAACGACTCAATGCAGGCATTATCCCAAGGATAAGCTTTCTTTGAATAGCTTAATGTCATGTTAGCTGTAACTTGATTGTAAGCTTCAGACGTAAACTGACTACCACGATCACTGTGCATGATTAATGGCTTGCTAATATGGCGACTGTGCTTAGTCTTTTCAATATCAATAAGTGGGATGACATTCGATACCTCCAAGGTTTCAGATAAGTCCCAACCAATGATCCGTCGGGAGTACAAGTCCATAATACTGGTTAAATAAACGAATCCGTCATGAACTGGAATATAAGTGGTGTCAATGCACCAAACGGCGTTTGGTCGCAATGGATTGAACTGCTCGTCTAAAATATTTATTAGCTGTTTATCAAACTTAGAATTGCGAGTGGTAGTCGTCCAAGGGGTTAGGTAAACGGCGTGAATGCCAAGTTCACGCATATACTTACCAACAGTTCGTTCAGCAATCTTATATCCTTTTGAGCGAAGTTCTTGGGTGATTTTGCCGGCACCGTAAATACAAAGGCTTTTGAGCCAAATTGCTTTAATTTCACCTTGAATAAACTTCTTCCGAAGCTTTCGCGGTGATTGGTGATTATGACGCTTTTCTCGTTGATAGTAACCACTTCTTGAGATTCCAACATAATCACACATACCATTGATGGAAGGGTGGGATTCCAAAGCGTGCTGAACGTCCATTTCTTGGTATACCTTTTCGGTAGTTACTTGCTCAGAATCCCGATTGATTTTTTTAACACTTCGATCGCTCCTTCAGCGTCACGAAGTTGACGCTTTAGTCGTGCAATCTCCTTGTCCTTATCGCTGGCAAAATTACCAGAGCCACGGCCAAACTCCCCAGTCTCAGTAAACAGCTTAATCCATTTATGTAATGTACTAGCCCCAATACCTAGATTCTTACTTATTTCATTCATGGTCATGTGATCCTTGTTATCTAAGTAATACTGAACGGCCTGTTCCTTAAATTCCTTGTCATAACTGTGCTTCGTCATTATTTGATCCTCCAATTTACTTCCTTAATTATACTAAATCAGAGTCTCTATTTAACTTGTACACTTTTTATTCTAGGCCCAACTAAAATTGGCAGGAGCAGAAAAAATCTTTCAGGAAAAGTTTACCGGCACAACTACTGAACGACCGGAGTTTCAAAAATTGTTGCGCGTTCTAAAAACAGGCGATACTTTGATTGTCACTAAGTTGGATCGGTTTGCACGGAACACGCGCGAGGCCTTAGCCATTATCCAAGAGTTGTTTAAAGAAAATGTCAAAGTCAACATTTTGAATATGGGCTTAATTGACAATACGCCGACTGGCCAATTAGTCTTTACAATATTTAGCGCCTTTGCGCAGTTTGAACGCGATATGATTGTCACGCGCACACAAGAAGGTAAATTGTATGCCAAGCAACATGATCCGTTGTTTCGGGAAGGGCGACCGAAAACGTATTCTGATGAACAGATCAGATTTGCTTATGAGTTGCGAAAACAAGGCATGACTTATAAGATGATTGAACGAAAGACGGGGATTAGTAAACGCACGCAACAGCGAAGGTTTAAGTCGATTTAAAAATAGGTGTTTTAAGAATTGACTGTTTAATTAATCACGTACGACGGGGATTGCCGCTTTATTAAACAGTTGTGAGAGAAATTTATTTAGGGATTTTAAGCATTATTTATACCTGTTGTGCTATTGAGGTTAGTTGTGATAAGGATTAATTTGGTACTACCAAAGGCCTACTCAATTGTTAGTTGAGCAGGCCTTTGGTGGGTATTTTGATTAAGAGCTATTAACCCTATGTTAATTATAAGGCTTAGTTTCCAAATGGAACATACTATTATCTAAATTATGATTTGTTAAGGTAATGTTGTCATAGTTACTGAATTGAATCAATTGGGCAGAAACAAGAAAAATTTAACTAAGACCATGAACACCATTCAAAATTAAGGAAACGTCATCTTAAATCTATCGCCAATGACGGGAATTGTTGATTCTTATTTATGCCAACTCGTGACCATGTTTTATCATTGGACGGTATGAATGATGTTGACAGAAACACTAGTATTAGAGGCCTCTTTATTATATATAGTAAAGGATACTAAACGAAATGGATTAAAGATAGTAGCAATATATCATAGTAGTCTCTCTGCTCCTTTTGGTAAAACGGTAGATTACGTCTTAACTTTTATTTTTTATAAAATCTTTGATCAATTGATAAATTAACTCAATTTCATAAGGTTGGATTTCAATATTGAATTTTTTTTCTATCGGTTTAAAGATTCCGTTAGACAATGTGAAAAAATCTCTTTCTTGGCTAGTCATGGCCATTTTTTTTATCAGATTATCAGAGCTTGTATGATTCATAATCATTCGTTCAATCATTAGCGAGAGATGCATATATAAATTGAGCTTTAATCTAGGATTAAATTTAACATCATAGAAATTCTCATAATGGGTAACAATGTCTTGACTATCTTCAATTACAATATTGGGATTCAAAATTTGTAACCGTCCACGAATACCCTCAATTGAAAGAAACTGTAGTAAGCGATCAATCAATAATTTGCAGGCTTCATAACTTTCACCAATTGATAACAATATTGATTGTAATTTTAAAGATGTGTTTTTATCAAAAATACTATAAACATTTATAATCTCAATATCTAAATCATGATTGATATCGGTTGTGGTTAAGATTAATTTTGTCTTTGAAAAAAATTGATGATCTTGGTTGATTAATAAATTGTGTAATTGCTTGTAATCTAGAGCAATTATTTCTAAGGATGATGACAGAGTTGTTTGAATAAGCTTTTTAAGTTCCTTGGATAAGCCGACTCCTGACATGCAAGAAACAATAATATTTTGTTTGTTCGATAATCCCTCATAGTATTGAGAATCAGTAGTAGCACCGTATTTCTGGCTTGCTTCTGCAATAGCAAGAAATGGTTCGTTGCGTTGAATCTGAAGACCAATATCAAGCGCCATTGCAGTTGTTATATTATTAACAACTAGAAGTTCTTGATCAGAAACTTTCTTAATTTCTTTAAACATTTGGTGTAGTGATCCCATATCAAATAGAACAATATTTCCTTTTGCAGAATCACCTTGCTCAGACAAATAATTACAGACATAAGTATTAATTTCTCCCAAGGAAATATCTATTGGCATATTAAAGGCTTCAAAAAAGTAATTACCACATAATGTATTCGCTATTTGTTGAATGCTAGAAGCAGTTTGTTCTCCATGTGCTAATAAAATAGCGTTATAATGCACAGATTCAATTTTATCTGTGCTTGATGCCATCAGGATGAAAAACGGAAGGTAATGATAACTATTTTTTACGTATTGAGGTTCAATTTTGGTCAATAATTTTTTAAATAAATAGTAGCTTCTCGGGTAATGATTTCTTAAAGCTTCTTGCAGTTTGGAGGATTGTTCATCATCTGGTAGGTTGATGCTACAAAGATTAGCATAGATGAAAGCTAAAGCAACCTGATTCCAAAAGTTACTATTTTGTGGGAAATTAATGCCATAGGGAGTAGTAATATACTTCTGGACAGCCTCTTGAAATGTCGGTGCTAAGCTGATCAATACCGGTTCATTAGTAATAACGCTGACTTGCTTAAGCACTTTAAGCACATAAAAATTTTGCTCTGTGATAGATTCACTATGGCCAAGTGAATCCGTGAGTTTTGCGAGTAAAGTGTGTGAGTTGGAATTAAGCTGTAGGATATTGTTGACTACCCTAGTTATGCTAGTTTGTAATAAATTCTGGTTAGGTATGATGGAGATAGCATGATTTACATCTAAACCAATAACTAACTGATTCATTTTTAAGGATCGGGCGTAGGCTGACGCTACCAGTAGTTTAATTGTATTTTGCAGGCCTCTGATGTTATCAGCTTGTCTAAGCTTGGCCAGCTTAATAAGTTCAGATGGTGAAATTAAAATCTTCTTGTTAATTTGATCGGCTTGTTGTTGTAGGAACATAATAATAAAAGCAACTTTCTCATGAAAAGGCCTGCTATCAAGGTCCAATAAGTCAATTCTCACCATAGCATTTTTTAAATATATGTTATCTTGAAGACTGAGGTTTGTATTAGTCGTTGAAAAAATATAACGAACGGTACTATCGGGTTGTTGCATAATATAAGTAAATAAACCGTGCTGATCTACAGGCTTAAATGTCTGTAGATTTTTAATACACACGTAACTATCTTCAGATTTGATTTTGTTAGACTGGGCAGAAATAGTTTTCAATTCTCTTTTCAGCACGTTTAACTGATTTTGATAATCTTCACAATCGATTAGTTTAAAAATAGCCTTTTCAGTCAAGATTTTACGTCTGATGGCTTCATTGTAAATGGCGTGAGCAAATAATAGTTTACCAGTGCCATGACTACCTGTAATAAGAACCGGTAACCCATGGCTAGGGTAGACAATGGCTTCTATAGCATTTTTAATATTAGATTTTAAACTGCCATATGAGCCTATTAAGTTATCAAAAGCATTCTTTCTATGTTTAATTTGCCAATATACTGGTCTGCTGCCAGACTTTTCTAATCGCCCTTGTTTTTCTAATTTTGATAGATAACTGCTAGTTACACCACGTGTCAGCCCAATTGCATGAGCTGCTTGGTTCGTAGTAATACGAACGTTAGGAAATTGTTGTGCGATGACCGCATAAAGTTTTTCTATTGCATTCAAAATTTCCACCCCTTAAGCACTATTGTCTGAAATTAAGCACAATATTTTGATGACTTTTTATATTTATATGCCTAATATATACATTGTAAGCGCTAACTATTCTTCAGTCTAGTTCGAATTCGAAGTTGCTTATATTATTTAATGATAAAGAAGGTGCTATCCCTAATAAATGATGATAGGTATCATTTTTAGAAAATGTATTCAAAAATTTCTTGAGTTAGGAGGAAAGTGAATTGAAGTATTTGTTACTCATTAGTCACGGTGATTTTTCTAATGGTTTAAAACAGACTTTAAGTATGTTCGCGGGTGATGCAACTAATACAGTCATATCCATTGGTTTAAAACCTGATGAAGCTATTGATACGTTAGATAAGCGAATTGATACTACTATGAAGCCAATACCAGAGAATTCTCAGTTTGTTATTTTGGCAGATATTATTGGTGGTAGTCCCCTTACCACAGTATGTAATGTTTTAAATAGACAAAAAAAATTCAATGATAGCATCATTATTGGGGGGATGAATTTCCCAATGGCATTAACCGCAATGATGTTTAAAGATTCTTTAGATAATATCGAATTGAAGAGTAAGCTTCTTTCAGAAGCAACTAAGGCCATTAGGCCCTTAGATATGAATGGAATATTGAAACCATCTGATGAAGACATTTAAGGAGGAAATATTAAAATGGCAATTTCTTTTGTTCGTATTGACGATCGTATGATTCATGGACTTATAACTGTCCGTTGGGGTAAAGAGTATCCGTGTGATGGAATTATTGCAGTAAACGATAAAGCAGCTAATAATGCTATTTTAGCTGAGGCTTATAAGGCTGCATCGGATAAAAAAACTTTTGTTTGGACCCTTGATCACTTTAACCAAGTCAGAGACAAAGTTTTGAGTTCGGAAACAAAATACTTTTTGATTACTAAAAACCCGCAAGATATGAAAACAATTTTGGTGGATATGAATTTTAAACCAGGTGATATTAAGACGATTATTGTTGGTCCAGGTAATGATCGGGAAGGTGCGATTAAATTAGGAGATAATCAATCCTTTACACAGTCTGAGGGTGATGCGTTTGAAGCTATTGAAAAGAATGGCTATAACGTGGAATTTGCTTTATTACCAGATCAACGATTAGGAGGTTGGAATAAATTTAAATCGAGATTCGGATATTAATCAATGATTGAGAAAGGATAGGAGGCTTTTAAAATGACAATTAGCTGGCTTCAAGCAGCCCTATTAGGTCTGTTTGCTTGTTTATGCTCGAATTCTTGTATGGCTGGTCAAGCAGTTGGGAATTACACGATTGGCCGCCCATTAGTTGGTGGGCTTGTTTGTGGTATTATTCTTGGAAATCTTCAACTTGGTATTGCTTGTGGTGTTGCAATGCAGTTGGTTTACATTGCGTTAGTGACACCCGGTGGGACAGTATCTGCTGATGTTCGTGCAATTTCTTATATTGGTATTCCATTGGCAATGGTCGCAATTGCTTCTCAAGGATTGAATCCGCTTGGCGGTAGTGCTGCTAACCTTGCAAAATCAGTTGGAACTTTGGTGGGTACAGTTGGAACAGTTTTGTATTACGCAGTCGCAACTATGAACTTGGTATGGCAATCTTTTGGTTGGAAAGATGTTCATAGTGGCAAGTTGGATAAACTGACGGCAGTTAATTTTGGCTGGCCATGGATTTCTCATGCGATTTTCTCTTTCTTACCAACCATGTTATTAACTTATTATGGTGCAACAGCGGTAACGGCATTACGAAATGCGCTGCCTATGGATGGGATAGCAATGAAGACACTATTCACAGTTGGTGGAATGTTACCATGTGTTGGGATTGCTATTTTACTTCGCCAAATCATTGGGCGGGCAGCAGATTTCATCCCATTTTTAGTAGGATTTACGCTTGCTGCTTCATTGAAACTTAATTTGGTATCAGTTACGGTTATTTCGCTATTATTTGCAGTTATTATGTATGAAGTTGAGATGGCAAAAACATCAGGATCTGAAGCTGTCACTGATGGTCCAAGTAATAGCGACGATGAGGAGGATATTTGATCATGGATAAAATTAATAGTCATAATCAGCTTGATCAAAAGACATTGACAAAGTCATTTCATCGTTGGTTTTGGGGGGCACTAACATGCTTTTCTCAAGAACATATGCAAACATTTGGATATATGGCATCTATGTTGCCAATTCTCAGAAAATTATATCCCAAGCATGAAGATCAAGTTAAAGCCATCAAGGCGTATACTGCTTTCTTTAATACTAATCCAATGTTAGGGACAGTTATTGTTGGAATCACGGCTAGTATGGAGCAAGCACGCGCTGATGGTAAGGAAATCGATGGAGAAACGATTAACGATATGCGGGCAGGTTTAATGGGGCCAATTGCCGGTATCGGTGATTCCTTAATTGACGGTACTTTAATTCCTATTCTGTTGGGGATTTCATTAGGTATGTCAAGTGGTGGTTCACCATTAGGTGCAATATTCTATATTATTGCTTGGGTACTCATTGCTTATTTTGGACAACGATTTTTATATTTTCGGGGATATAAGTTTGGTGATCAAGCAGTTAGCTTTTTAGTTGGTAAACAAGGTGCAGCTGTTCGACATGCTATTGGAACCGTCGGAAGCATGGTTGTTGGTGGCGTTTTAGCCTCATGGGTAAGCGTTACGACTTCACTTAAATTAACTGGGGCTAATGGTAAGGTGTTCCTAAATCTTCAAGATAAATTAGATAGTATTTATCCAGGATTGTTAACGGTTGCTGTAACCTTCTTTTGTTGGTGGTTAATGACAAAAAAACATGTATCAGCAATCTGGACAATGTTAATTCTCGTAGTAATTGCGCTTGTTGGTGTATTAGTTGGTTTCTTTAATCCGGGACTATCATATTAAAATAAGTAAATGATGTTACCAGGGAGGAGGATAATGATGACAATTCAAGAAATGAAGACGGGTTATGAAGAAGAAGTTGCTTATCAGAAGCATATGCTTAAAAATTTAGGCTATTGGATTCAACTCGGAACAGTTACTAGCGGAATTGGTATTGTTATATCTTATTTATATCATCAAAATTTATGGTTATATATACTTGGTATCAGCTTGTTTATTTTGGGTGCTTTACTAACCATTACATTCAGTTATGTAGGCTGGAAAGGACAGCAAAATATTCGTGCAGTTGTTGACGATTATGACCAGAAAATCAAATATTTTCAAAAGAAGGTTCGTCAGCAGACAGGAATTACGCCCAAAGTCAAATAGCTCCTGGTACAGGTAACTTTAATTGTAGGTGCTTCATTTATCAGTGATCAGTGCAACTATGGCAGGACTGAGAAGTCGGTGAGATTCAGTTCTCAACGATTTTTTGGGTGTAGCTCACTGTGATAGAAGAATAAATAGTGGTGACTAACACTCATGTGAATGAGCTGTTAAAAAATAGGAGGGTAATTAGGTTGAAGACTAATGAAAAGCAGCACTATAAGATGTATAAAAGCAAGAGCATGTGGGTATTTGCCTGCTTATCAACATGTCTTATCGTTTCATTTTTTAATGGTGGGCAAAATGTAAGCGCTGCGACAAGCGCTTCGTCTTCTCAAATTAGTCAAAACAACACTCAGACTAGCGATGTTACAACAGATGAGTCGGTTACTCAATCGCTTTCAGTCAATGACGTACCGACTGTAGCATCATCAAAACAAGTTGATTTGCCGAGTTCAAGCGACAGTGAGGCATCATCCAGTAATACAGCCAGTAATACAGCCAGTAATACAGCCAGTAATACAGCCAGTAATACAGTCAGTAATACAGTCAGTCAAACAGATGATAACAAAAATCAAGTAGCCTCAAATAGCACTAACAATACTGATGTGACAAAACCTGTTACAACAAGTGATTCAGATAAGGCTATTGTCAATTCGAATACCACATTGCCGACAAGTGATGAACAAGCAAAAAGTAGTGTAGGGCAATCTCAAACTGACCAATCAACATCTTCCACAACAATTGCAACCAAAGCAATTACCACCAAAGCAATTACCACTATAGCGATTGACAATTCAGCAAAGGCTACAACCCCCGATATCAGTCAAAATGATCAGTATGATGAACAATATAGAAATCAATTTCATTACTCCAGTAATGAAAATTGGATCAACGATCCAAACGGCCTCTTTTATGATAGTAGCACAGGACTTTACAATCTTTATTATCAATACAATCCAAAGGGGAACCAATGGGGCAATATGTCTTGGGGCCATGCCGTCAGCAAGGATCTAATTAATTGGACACAAGAAGATGTTGCCATTCCTTGGTTAGAGAATCAAGGTTGGGAAGACTTTACGTATACTAACACAACGGGAAATCTCAAAGATTATGGAACAGTGAGATATATTGGGGATCCAACAGGAGACTGGGGAACTACACCAAATAGTAAGGCTATATTCAGCGGTTCGATTGTGGTTGATGCCAATAATGTTAGTGGGTTAGGTAAGGGGACCATATTAGCCTTTTACACAGCTGATTATGAGATTGCGACTAGAAAAAATGACGGTGCTGAAGGTGGATTAGGGACTTGGATTGGAGTAAATGAGATTCAAGAGCAACATTTGGCCTACAGCCTCGATGGTGGCAAAACATTTATTCAATATTCGAAGGATGGTAATGCGGCTAATCCTCAGGCAATCATTCCAACCAGCATGAACCAGGGAGGAGATGCCGCGAATTTCCGCGATCCAAGCGTAGTCTACGATGCGGTTAATAAACAATACTATTTAACCGTTGTGTCTGGCCAGCAAGCCCTCATTTATAAATCTAGCAATCTGTTGGACTGGACATATGCTTCTAAAATTGAACGTGAAAATGATGTGGGTAACGGCGTATGGGAATGTCCATCATTGATACCAATAAAGGTAGCTGGAACAAATGACACAAAGTGGGTATTTTGTGTCAGTGTTCAACAAGGCGCACATGCCACAGGATCTGGGATGCAATATTATGTTGGCAATATGACCGCTGATGGGACTTGGATGCCTGAGAGCTCGAAGACGCTTCAAGATCCAATGACAATGGACTCAGGAGAAGACTTTTATGCCGGTATTCCTTTCTCCAATATGCCCGATGGTCGAACTGTTATGTTGGCTTGGCAGTCGAATTGGAGCTATACGGGAGAAGCTAACACAACACCTTGGTACGGTAATATGACTCTTCCTCGCGAACTGAATCTTGAAAAGAGTCCTGATACAACAGACGGGTACTTGTTGGCAAATACTGTGGTCAAAGAAATTGCTAACAACGAAGAGGCCAATGTTATTGATCAAAAGGACAGTAACTTTTCAATTTCAAGTAATGATCAAAAAGTTCAATATGATGGCAAACAATATAAAATTAGTGCGACATTTTCTTGGGATGAGAGCAATAAACCAAGTTCAGTCGGCTTTAAGCTTCGTGTTTCTGATGATAAAAAGTATGATATGTTGGTTGGTTATGATTTGACTACGGGATTATTTTTTGTCCAGAGACTCAGCACTGGTGAACCCAATATGGGTGCACCTCGAGACAAAATGAACGCAACAGTGAATGCTGATGGATCAATTACGATTACGGTTTATGTTGACGAAACAAGTATTGAGGCCTTTGCTAATAATGGCGAAAAATCGATAACCCAAAACTTCTTTATGCGGCCAGAAAATATTGGTGATCAAGCTACAAATGGTGTTTACGTGTATTCAGATAATGGAACGACTAACATCAGTAACTTAACTATCAATCCAATTGCTTCTATTTGGAACAGTGTTGGGAAACTAACTGAAAAATTTGTTGATGAAAGCGGCAATTCGATTGCTGACAATGTTGTTTCTTCTGGTAATGTTGGTGATCCTTACTCGACAACCCAAAAGGATATTGCTGGTTATACCTTCAAAGAAGTTCAAGGTACCCCTACGGGTAGTTTCACAGCTCAGGATCAGACCGTAACCTATGTGTACACCAAGAATCCGGTTGCTGGTGGGAACGGCACTGGAGATACTGGATCTACTCAATCAGGAAATCCGTCTGCTACTGGTAAGGGTCAAGAAAATCCTAGTTTTGACCAACTCGACAATCCAAGTCAACTAAATAATTCTACCAAGAATGGAATTGTCAATACATCCACGAGTACAGAATCTCAGTCTAACAACACCTCAAGATTACCCCGAACAGGTGAAGACAATAATGGAAATCAAACAATATCATTTGCTGGTATTTTGTTAGTAATACTCGGCAATTTGCTTGGCTTAATTGGTATTAAAAAGCATCGTAGTTTCCTGTAGTTAAGCACCTGACAACTTTATCCAGATGAACTGACTATTGGCCATTTAAATAAGTTTCAACAGCAAGATAAGCTCATAATAAATGCTAGAATTCCTTTGGCCGCAAATTAATGAAACTCATCGGTTTTTTAGCAAAATAGATAGATGGTTACCATGTTGTATGACGTTATTTGAAGATTCTAGCAGAATGAAAAGCCTATAGAATAGGGTAAATGAGCGTAATTTAAAGAAAAACTATACAAAGTTTTAAAATAATGATAAACTATTCAATAAATTATTTGAATAGTGGTGAGATTATGTACGAAGAAGCAATTGAGTACAAAGATAGTCTTTACAAAGAACTATCCAGAATAGGAAAGAGCCTCGGCAGTGATCGTCGTTTGGAAATCCTTGATTTATTAATCCAGGCTCCCAAGAGTGTAGAAGAAATTTCAAAAGAATTAAAGATTAGTGTTGCTAATACTTCACGGCATTTACAAGTATTAAGGGATAGTCACCTAGTAAAAACTGAGCGAGATGGGAATCGAATCATTTACAGCCTGAGTTCACCCTTAATTACGAAACTAATTCAACTGCTTACTGATATTGGCGAAAACGAGCTTTCTGAAATGAAAGTTATTCAACATAAAGCCACAACCTCAGAAAATGTAAAAAGCATTTCCTTAGAACAAGCACTGAAAAGTTATAAGAATGGACTACTTTTAGATGTTCGTCCACAAGATGAGTATCAAGAAGGACATATTAATTCTGCTATAAATATCCCACTTGATACTTTATCAGACCATCTAACGGAACTACCGAAGAATCGGCAAATTATTGTTTATTGTCGTGGTAGATTATGTGGTAATTCGAATATTGCAACGCAGTTATTAAATAATAATGGCTACAATGCGCTTGGCTTAAATTATAGTTACTATGATTGGAAAAGAGCATTGAAATGTATTAACGAGAAAAAGTGATCGGAAGATTTACCGGTCACTTTTTTGTTTAGGTAATTTAAATACAGAAATTTACCCTTGCACTTACAAAAAGTAGGTGCTATTATTTAACCATTCAATGAATTAGTTGAATTGATAAGAGGTGATATTGGTTATATGGTTAAGCTAGACATACCTAAACTTAAAATGTTGGTCTTTGAGAACGATTGGTGCGCTCAATGCTATACGGAAAGACCAATTATTCACAGACTTGCCATTAAATATCATGATCAATTAGAAGTTGAAGTGCTCAATGCTGATAATAACCCGCTTATGGTAAAAAAATACAATGTGTTAACTGCGCCAAGCATCATATTAATTAAAAATGATGAGATGGTAGAACGGATATCACGTTTTATAGATCAAAATCAATTGGAGACAGTAATTCGTTATTATTTATAGAGTGTGAGGAGTGACTAAATAATGGAAACATATGATGTACTCGTAATCGGTGCAGGTCCAGGTGGAATGACAGCTGCCTTATATGCTGCTCGTGCAAACCTTAAAGTTGGCATGATTGATCGTGGCATATACGGCGGTCAGATGAATAATACGGATGATATTGAAAATTATCCCGGGTTCACATCAATTAAAGGTCCAGATTTGAGCGAGAAAATGTATCAAAGTACGGTCAAGGCTGGAGTTAATTTTATTTGTGGTGATGTTCAAGAAGTAACTGTTGATTCAAATCAATGGAAGCATATCAAAACCGATAGCGAAGAGTTGGCCGCTAAGTCAGTTATTATTGCTACCGGATCGACTAATAAAAAATTAGGTGTTCCAGGAGAAGAGGAATTTTCAGGCAAGGGCGTCTCCTATTGTGCCGTATGTGATGGTGCTTTCTTTAAGGGTAAGCAGGTAACCGTAATTGGTGGTGGAGACTCAGCTATTTCTGAGGGCTTATATTTAGCCAATGTGACGAACAAAGTAAATGTAGTTCACCATCGTGATACATTGCGCGCCCAACAGGTTCTTCAGGATAGAGCATTCGAGAATCCAAAGATGAATTTCACCTGGAATACGACAGTTGAAAAGATTATTGGTGATGAAAATCATGTTACCGGAATTGAGGTCGTCGATACTAAAACAAATGAAAAGAAAGTTATTAATACAGACGGAATCTTTATTTATATCGGTAACTTACCTAACAGTCAGCTTTTTAAGAGGCTAAATATTACAGACTCAGCAGGCTGGATTCTGACAAATGATGATATGGAAACAAATATTCCGGGTGTCTTTGCAATTGGTGATGTTCGTAAGAAGAGACTTCGTCAAATTACTACTGCTGTTGGTGATGGGGGAATTGCTGGACAGAATGCATATGAATATGTTGAAAATTTTAATTAAGAAGGAGAATTAAAGATGGAAATTAAATATTGGTCAGATATTGCTTGTCCATTTTGTTATATCGGCTCTAATCGTATGAAGAAGGCTATGAAAGAAATTGGTATTTACGATGAGACAGAACTAAAGTTTAAATCTTTTGAGCTTAACCCTGCAACGCCAAAAGTAACTACTGAAGGGTATATTAATCACTTTACTCAGGGAAATAAGTCACTAGAGCCTCAGGCCAAAAAGCAAATGGCTTATATCGAGTCAATGGCGCACGCAGATGGATTATCGATGGAAATTAATAAGGTTGTCCCTACTAATACTATGGATGCTCATCGTTTAATTAAATTAGCTGGCAGTAAGGGTGATCCTGCACTTACAGAAAGAGTTATTAAACGTTTCTACCAAGTTTACTTTAGTGATGGAACCTCGATTGCTGATCATGATGTTTTAGTTAATGCGGCAACGGATGCTGGACTAGCTAAAGATGAAATAGAGGCCGTGCTAGATTCGGATAAATATCATGATGATGTCATTAGTGACGAGGTAGAAGCCCAACAATCAGGTATTCATGCTGCACCGTTTTTCGTGATTAATAATAAGTACGCAATTAGTGGTGCTCAACCATATGAAGTATTCGTTAAAGCACTTAAGCAGGTTCAAGCTGAAGAGGAGGCATAATTATCATGGAAGAAAAGGAAGTAACTACACCATTCCAAGTTGTCGGCGATAATCAAGGTGATAGTGGCACATGTGGGCCTAACGGCTGCAGTATTGCCGATCACTGGAACAAGAAAAAGAATGATGAAAAGAAGGACTAGGGAGGTAAGATAACATGATTAAAAATGTGACGGATCAAGACTTCAAGAAAGAGACCAATACTGGAGTAACTCTAACTGATTTTTGGGCTACTTGGTGCCCTCCTTGCCGAATGCAGGGACCAATTATCGAAGAACTTGATAAGGATATGGGAGACAAGGTCAAGATCAGTAAGATGGATGTCGATGCTAACCAAAATACTCCTGCTGAGTTTGGTATCATGTCTATTCCAACCCTGATTATTAAGAAAGATGGGAAGATCATGGAGAAGCTGGTTGGCCTTCACAGCAAGGACCAGCTTAAGCAAGTTCTTTCTCAATATACCGATTAATTAGAATGAGGGGAATAGTTAATGGAAAAGTTTAATTACGTCGTAGTTGGAAGTGGACCTTCTGTTTATCGTTTCTTGCTGGGAATGAAGGATAGTAAAAAGAAAATCCTAGTGGTGGAGAAAAAGCGTTTTGGTGGAATCTGCCCGAATGAGGGGTGCGAGCCAAAGATCTTCTTAGAAGGGGCTGTAAGAGCAGTTCTTACCTCACGAAAGCTAGAAGGAAAGGGAATTGAAACTCCTGGTAAGTTAAACTGGCAAAGATTAATTCAATACAAGAAAGAAGTATTCGCACCATTTCCTAAGAGCACACAGCAAATGTATGAGGGTTTAGGTGCCCAAACATTGACGGGAACAGCTTCTTTTATTGATTCACACCACATCAGTGTGGAGTCAGGTGTGATTGAGGCTGATAATTTTGTTATTGCTACAGGACGCACACCACGTCAATTATCTTTCCCTGGACAAGAATATACGCTAACTAGTACAGATATTTTTGACTTGGAGGACTTACCAAAGCGTATTGCCATAATCGGTAGCGGCTATGTTGGCATGGAGATTGCTACTTTACTTACCGCTGCTGGTTCAGATGTGACAATTATTCAACATTCCGATCGTCCCCTCCGGTCGTTCTACTCACAACATGTTCAACAACTTGTGAACGAAATGAAGGACTCGTTAGGAATTGAATTTAAATTCAATACTAGCGTAAAGGCGATCACTAAGAAGGAAAGTGGATATCAACTTGAAACCACGACTGGTGATAAAAGTAACTTTGATACAGTGGTTAATGCAAGTGGTCGAGTTCCTAATTTAGGTTCGCTTAATCTCTCTGCCGCAGGAGTTGAAGCGACCGAAGATGGGATCAAAACAAACGGTTTTTTGCAATCAAGTTCGGAAAATATTTATGCCCTTGGTGATGTGCTCAGTAAGAAGGTGCCAGGCTTGACACCAACTGCTCAATTTGAAGGTGATTATCTGAGTGCTCTCTTTACTGAAAAAGAAACGAAACCAATTCAATACCCAGTAATCGGGACAGTTGCCTTTACCTTCCCTCAAGTAGCACAAGCTGGTATAAATATTGATGAAGCACGTAATAATGAGAAATATGTTATAAAAGATATTGATATTACAGCGGGTGACTTTTTCTATCAAGGAACAGCCGATAATGCTCGTCTAACCATTGTTTATGACAAGAAAACTGGACGATTAAAGGGAGCTTCCGAAATTAGCCAGACTGCTGTAGATGACATTAATAATCTGATTCCAGTGATGAGTTTGGATGTGCAACCAGATGACTGGAAGAAGAAAATGTTAATGGCATTCCCAGGATTAGCCTACAAGATTAGAAATTTAGTATAACTTATCAATATTACTTTTTATAACATAGTTAGTCCTAAGAAGGGTAAATTAAAATGCAACAATTTTTTACAATCTTAGGTGGAATGGGAACGATAGCAACCGAAAGTTATGTACGCTTACTAAAATAAGCGTACATCGACTAATCGTGACCAAGACTGTCTAGATTATCTTGTAGTTAATCATGCATGGGCAGACATCTAGCTCAATGAAAAGAAAGCGAAAAGAAAACAGCTTAGTGCTCGTGGTATAATACAGCTGTAGGATATTGTGATGCATAGTCCAATTGGACCGCCTCTTTCCCATATGGAAAGAGTTACGACAACACAAAGCCCCTTCTGCTAGAGCCAATAGCAAAAAGGGGCTTTATTATGTCATAATATGTATATACATATAATTTCTTCTGGCTTCTCAGTAATATTGTTACTGGGAAGCTTTTTATATAGAAAAAGCCCCACGCAAAACACGTAGGACTACCAATAGAAGAGTTGGCGTCATTGTAACACGTCTATTCTTTGCGGACAATATCATCCCTGATTATCCTGGCACCATACTTCTGGCGTAGATTAAATAGCTTCTTCTTAGGAAAGGCGTGGGTCAGCACGGGAATGTCCCATTCCTTTTGAAATGCCATTAGCACCTCAACAAACTCATCATATGTAAAGTCAGAGAAGGGGAGCTGTGCAGCGATTGTAGTATAGACTCCAGGGTTAAATTTGCTATGTGCCTCCGCTGTGATATTGTATTTCTCGCTAAGATCGGTAATGGAGACCCAAAGGTTAAGTTTACCGTGAGTGTGCTGCTTGAAATCAGCAATAATCTCATTGCCTTTCTTAATTGCTAATCTAACATTACGAGTTTGATTTTTCATGATTAAATCACCTATAACACACGAAACTAGCTTAGTGCTTTTTTAGCATTTCTGATCATCTTATCAAAGACGTTGGCTACAATATCCAGTTCCTTTTGGCTTAATCCTTTAGTCATTGTCTTTTGGTATTCAATAACAATACTCAAGATCTCGTTATACTTTTTAATTCCATCTTCTGTTAGGGATATTAGCTTTTTGCGGTGATCTTTACTGTCTTGTTGCTGATATATTAATCCTTCATCATCAAGTCTTTGGACTATTTTGACCATACTAGGTCCAGTAATTCCTACTAATTTAGCTAAATTGTTTTGGGAAATTATATCGTGAGAATTAATAAAGTATAAAGAAATCCATGTATTGTAGGTAACGCCAACATCTTTCAAGCGGTCAGTAAGCACCGCTTTGAAAAGTTTGGAGCTAGTGTTGGTAGTAAACATTAAGCAATCTTCCAGGGTAAATTTAGTCACGGCATTTCACTCCTTACAATATGATTTTATCATAGTTTTCTGATTAGATAGTTAGTTAACTATTGATTTAAAAATTGAAAATACTATAATAATTACTGAAAGCGCTTTTAGTATATATTTGAAAGGAATGCTGACTATGACAAAGTACAGTGTAACCGCTAGAAAGACTAATTCAAGTTTACAAGTTGATGCTCATACACGTGGAATTCACAATACATTAGACGAGCCGAAAGCAAACGGGGGAACGAATACTGGACTTAATCCGGTTGAATTAGAGCTTGGCTCCCTCGGTGCTTCGCTCCAAGAAACAGCACGGAAACTTTCTGCATCAAATAATTTTAATTACCAAAAACTCGAAATAAGTCTTGAAGGGGACCTAGATTTTAGGGGATTTATGGGTGATCCAAATGTTCGGAATGGGTTCCAAGAAATTCGGATATCCTTTAATTTTGAAACAAGTCAAAGTAAGGAAGAATGTCAGAAGTTTGTTGAATTAGTTGAAAAAAGTTCTCCTATCTTTGACACGCTAGTTAACGGGACTAATGTCATTATTGATAACATTATTAAGGATTAGGAGGTATTATTATGGCTATCACAACGTTTAAGGCAAAGGTCGTAAGTACAGATGATCCTAACAAGTACATCTCTTATTCACGTGATTTCACAGTTAAATTTCAAACGAATGAATTAAATAATGGATACGATGAAGGAATTACTCCTAATGAAGGGATCTTATGTGCACTTGGGGCATGTGAGGATATTGTTGCAGCTTCCTTCTACAAAAAAGAAAAATTTGAATATAGTTCATTGTACATTCCTGTTAGAGGAGAGATTTCTGGGAAGCGTCCAGGATTTGATAATATTGGTGTTGATATTCACTTCAGGACACCAAAGGAAAAGACAGAGATAACCAAATTCGTTAAATTCATGGAAGATACTTGTCCTGTCAGAGATAATTTGGTTAATACAGTACCAATTGTAACTAAAGAAGTTAAATCTGAAAAATAGTAGTGGCTGAGTAAGATGGCAACAAATATAAAAGCGTCCTATTTTGGGACGCTTTATTGTTTAAACAATTATCTTCTACTTTATTGATTCAATGCAACTAGGTCCACCGTCTTTGAAGCGGCCCTGCATTTTGTGTACATCTGTTATAGCATGAATGAGCAGCGGTTGATAAACAGATGCTATATGGTTGCTATATATTTGCAAAGTAGGGTATTAAATCGCTTATATCGACCTGTCATTAAAATTCTTGTTTTAATGCGTTTATATTTTAAAACCGTTTTGGATGCCTATATTTATCTATATCTAACACGATCTATTTGGTAGCGTCAAGAATCTTGTGTAAATGAAATGCCTTCGTACATATAATATGTATCTAACTTAAATAAATGATGCTTCCAAGGTGTCCTGGAGTCCTTTGAACCCTCGGTGGATC
>NZ_JAMSKZ010000020.1:0-52403 GCF_023806725.1 Lactiplantibacillus sp. C232 | reverse complement strand
GCGGATCCACCGAGGGTTCAAAGGACTCCAGGACACCTTGGAAGCATCATTTATTTAAGTTAGATACATATTATATGTACGAAGGCATTTCATTTACACAAGATTCTTGACGCTACCTAAAAACGATATTAGTTCAAAACATCATAATATTTGTGACAACATTCCTGAAATAATGTGACTTTCTCACCCAACGTTACCGAATATTCGACCAATACAGCGTAATCGCCATCTAAAACACCCTAATTATCCAGTGTCCCCCAACAGTTAATGTCAATAACTACCTATAATATACGCATTGTACAAATTATTATTTGGCATTAACGGTGATTAAAACGTGCTAATTAGATTGTTGTGCGTCAGCCGGTGTGGGTCCTATTCCGACCTCCAGGGCTGGGTGACAATTGCTGGAACGCAGCCGACATCGATTTGAGCTAACGCATAACCCGCGTCATCTCAAATACGAGTCTTATTCTAAGCCGGAAGCAGACCACTTCCAGCTAAGAATAATTTGGCTACTGAGCATTGTCACCCAGCCCCTCCGGTCGGTAAGCCGCTCAAATGGCTGATGAACGGCCACTTAACTTGGTACAATTTGTCGCTGACTATTTTGACACTGGAACTTTAAACAAAGCGTTAGGTGCATTAGCACTTTGTCAAGAGATTAAATTTTACTACACCAATTCAGGATTAGTGAGCTATCTCAATATCATTTTCAGTCTGCCGGTTGATTGACAAAATTACTGGTTGTAAAAAGCAACGACAAATTCATCAAAAGTTAGGTACATCTTCGTCAGCCATTCGAACACTGTCACGACTGGAAGTCGGCTTAGGACGAACCAGCAAAGCATGTTTACGCCCACTTACACCCGTTTCCAGTGGTCCATAGCTGGCTGCTTTTAATCTTAGAAATTAGCACGTTTTAGTCACGATTCATGACTAATGAACTCACAGAATGCGGATGATTATAGCTAAAGTTGTTAATAATTTTGGAAAACAAAAAGGTAGCCCCCCAGACATTGCCTGGCGGTGCTACCTTTTGTCAATGCAACTTACTTCGTACCAAATAACCGGTCGCCCGCATCGCCCAAACCAGGAACGATGTAGCCATCTTCATTTAAATGGTCATCAAGTGCTGCCGTGTAAACGTCGATGTCTGGATGTGCGTCCCGAAGTGCCTTAACACCCTCAGGCGCCGCAACTAAACACATAAACTTAATATTACTTGCGCCGCGCTTTTTCAACATATCCATCGCCATGATGGCTGAACCACCAGTGGCTAACATTGGATCAACGACAAATAATTGCCGTTGTGAAATATCACTTGGTAATTTAACGAAATATTCGACCGGCTTCAAGGTCTTTTCATCCCGATACATCCCAACGTGCCCAACTTTAGCTGCCGGAATCATGTTTAAGAAACCGTCAACCATCCCTAAGCCAGCCCGTAAGATTGGTACAATGGCGACTTTCTTACCTGCCAACGTTTTTTGCGTTGACTTGGCAATCGGTGTTTCAATCTCAATGTCCTTCAACGGCATATCGCGTGATACTTCGTACGCCATCAACGTTGAAATTTCGTTAACCATTTCCCGGAAGACCTTAGTACCACAGTTCTTTTCCCGAATGATCGTCAATTTATGTTGAATGAGCGGATGATCCAAAACCTCAAACTTACCCATGTTGCTACGCACACTCCTTAGTGATTTCTTTCTATTGTAGCTAATTTAGAGAGAAAAAACCAGACCTGATATAAATTACTTAATCAACATCGATCGGGTGCTTCGCTGTTAAAGCCATTGCTTGCTGTTTAACGTCATCTAGATTTGCTTGATCTGTCGGTGCTTGTAACGCTTGCAAAATCAATTCAGCGACCTTAGTTGCATCAGCTTCGTCAAAACCACGGGTCGTAATCGCAGGTGTTCCCAACCGAATACCAGAGGTCTTGAAAGCCCCTAACGTCTCATTCGGAATCGCTTCTTTGTTGACCGTAATATAAACCGTATCTAACAGATCTTGTACTTGGCGACCGTTCAAACCAGACTTAGTGACATCAATCGTCATTAAATGATTGTCCGTGCCACCAGAAATAACCCGAACCAAGTCAGAGTCATTGAAGACCTTCGCCATTGCCTTGGCATTATCAATGATATGTTGGGCATAAACCTTAAACTCAGGCTGTAAGTCTTCGCCCAAAGCAATCGCTTTACCCGCAATTACGTGATCCAACGGCCCACCCTGATTGCCAGGGAAAACGGCTGAGTTGATCTTCTTGCCATACTTTTCTTTCGCTAAAATCATACCGCCACGGGGCCCCCGTAACGTTTTGTGCGTCGTTGTCGTAACCACATCAGCATATGGCACTGGATTAGGATGTAGCCCGGCCGCAACTAAGCCGGCAATATGAGCCATATCAACCATCAATAAGGCCCCAACTTGATCTGCAATCTCGCGAAACTTCTTGAAATCAATCAATCGACTATAAGCAGAAGCCCCCGCAACGATTAACTTTGGTTGAAAATCTTGTGCTTGTGCAAGAATTGCATCATAGTTTAATTCTTCGGTTTCAGGATCGAGCCCATAACCTTGAAAATCGTAAAGTTTACCAGAGAAGTTCACACTAGATCCATGTGTTAAGTGTCCCCCAGCATCTAGTGACATCCCCATCACCCGGTCACCAGGTTGAATCAGTGCCATATATGCAGCCGCATTGGCTTGGGAACCAGAGTGTGGTTGCACATTAGCATATTCCGCACCAAATAATTTCTTAGCCCGTTCAATTGCTAAGGTTTCCACTTGGTCAATGTATTCGTTACCACCGTAAAAGCGGTGACCCGGATAGCCTTCAGAGTATTTATTGGTCAGCACACTCCCCTGCGCTGCCCGGACGCCCTTTGAAACGATGTTCTCAGAAGCAATCAACTCAATATTATGTTGTTGCCGTGCCTGTTCCTTACTAATCGCAGCCCATACTTCTGGATCTTGTTCCTGGTAATTCATGAATAAATCTCCTCCATTTCGCAAGTGACAACTTTCGGGTTTTCCCGACTTGCAATCATTATACACTAAAATGAGTCTGACCGGCAGATTTATTTAATCGGTTCATGTAGGCAAGCCCAAGTCCTTTATTTTCAAAGGCTTGGCACAGAATATCTTTAATTTCCGTCTCAGTATCAAAGTGCCGCAAGCCCGCGAACAGCTCCCGGCTTGCCGATTGAATATCTTCTCCAAGCGAAAATTGTTCGCAATTAGCCGGAATTTGATTGTTAGTTAAAATATCATCTGTTGCCATAACGCCCATTGGCACATCTTGCTGGGCTGCCCACGCCAGCGCTTCTGGCCAATCTTCCGAACGATCAACGATATAAACTTGTGCGTTTGGCGCATAGTGCTTATATTTCATCCCTGGCGCCTTAGGAACTTCTTTAGCTCCGACATGGTGCAATTCGGTTTGAACTGGCATGCCAATGACCCGTTCGATTGCTTCAGGCGTTACGGCACCGGGCCGTAGAATTGCTGGTTTGTCGGTTGAAAGATCCAAAACTGTAGATTCAACGCCAACCTTCGTCGGACCATCATCCAGAATACCAGCAATTTTACCACGTAGATCATGCAATACGTGTTGCGCCGTCGTCGGACTCGGCTTACCAGATGTATTAGCGGATGGTCCCACGATAGGCGTTCCGGCCGCACGAATCAAAGCCAGGGTTGCCTCATTATCAGGATTACGGAAAGCCGCCGTCTGCAGCCCGCCAGTAACTTCCGGTGCCAACGCATCTGGTTTCAATTTAAAAATCATCGTCAGGGGTCCTGGCCAAAACGCCTTAATCAGCTTCTTGGCTGCTTCCGATAACGGTTGAGCAAACCGCTCAACCGTTTCCACATCAGCAACATGCACGATCAAAGGATTATCACTCGGGCGGCCTTTAGCTAAGTACACTTGCTTAACAGCATCCACATTTGTCGCATCGGCACCTAGCCCATAGACCGTCTCCGTTGGGAATGCCACTAACTGCCCCGCAGTTAACAACGCCGCAGCAGCCGGAATCTCCGCCGGCGTATATACTTTCGTTTCCATAATATATTCAAACCTCTACTTTATTATTAATTCATCGTTACTTTCATATAATATTCTTTATTATTTACATCACGGACTTAATCAATTGCTCATAAATTTACGCCGTACCTCCCAGGTTAAAAACAGCCCGCTTAGGATAAGACTCACATTTGAGATAACGCGGGTTATGCGCGAGCTCAAATCGACGACTGCGTTCACCCACCCCCGAAGGCCGGAATGGGACGCGGATTACAAACAGCAATCTACCTAATCGGCCCGCTTTTATCAGCATTCTCCAGGATAACGCGCAACTATTGCCGAGTCAGAGTCATTGCAACTCGCAGCATCCGATTGTGACCCGCCATGTCTTGTCGCA
Source organism: Lactiplantibacillus sp. C232 (assembly GCF_023806725.1). Classification (NCBI taxonomy): domain Bacteria; kingdom Bacillati; phylum Bacillota; class Bacilli; order Lactobacillales; family Lactobacillaceae; genus Lactiplantibacillus; species Lactiplantibacillus sp. C232. The sequence continues at coordinate 47,973 of NZ_JAMSKZ010000020.1, read as the reverse complement.
GCGTCACGGTCGCGTCGGGCATCGACTGCGCGAAAAGCGTCTGCAAGGCCGGTCCCTGATGGTAGCCGAATTCCAAGTATAAGCGACCGGTCGAAGTCAGATGATCGGCAACCGTCGTCGCTAACTGCTCGTAAAGTGCCAACCCATCGTGGTCAGCAAATAAGGCCGTTTGTGGCTCGTGGGCGAGGACGCTGGCGTCCATGACGTCTTTTTCGCTCGCAGCGATGTATGGCGGATTACTGACAATAATATCAAACGGCTGCGCAGATACGCTGGTCAATAGATCACTGTGAACCAGCTTAACATCTAAATGTAGGCGGTCCGCATTGGCTTTGGCAACTTGCAGCGCAGCGGTTGAAATGTCGCTGGCCGTAATCTCCCATGCCGGCCGTTCGTGTTTGATTGCCAATGCAATGGCGCCCGAGCCGGTACCAACGTCTAAGAGTCGAACTGGCGCTGTCGCTGGGACATCCGTCAAAATCCAGTCTACCAATTCTTCTGTTTCGACTCTAGGAATAAGCACTGCTGGATCAACTTGTAACGTGAGTCCATAAAACGGTGCGTCTCCGAGTACGTACTGCACTGGCTCACCAGCAACAACCCGGTCAATCCCCTGCTGATAAGCATGCCAAACAGCACTGGGTAGCGGCTCGCGGTAACGAATGAGTAATTGTGTCTGGTCTAGCCGACTCAAGCCCAATAACAGGAAGCGAGCACTATCAGTCGGCAACTGGGCCGTTTTTAGACAAAAAGAAGCCCACTGCTGGGCTTCAAAATAAGTGGGTTGAGTGGGCTTATTCATTAGTTAAGCGCTCCATTTTTTCAGCTTGATCAGCTAAAACGAGGGCATCAATAACTTCGTCTAACTCGCCGTTCATCACCCGGTCAAGTTTGTTGAGCGTTAACCCAATTCGATGATCCGTCACCCGATTTTGTGGAAAATTGTAAGTCCGAATACGTTCAGAACGGTCACCCGTCCCAACGGCTGATTTACGTTCAGCATCATATTCGTTTTGTTCCCGTGACTGATAGTAGTCGTAGACCCGTGCCCGCAAGATTTCCATCGCTTTGGCCCGGTTTTGCTGTTGCGAACGTTGGTCTTGCATCGAGACCACGATACCGGTTGGTAAGTGGGTCATCCGCACCGCTGAAGACGTCTTGTTGATATGCTGACCACCAGCACCAGATGAACGAAAGACATCGGTCCGAATATCTTTTTGATCAATATCAATGTCAACATCCTGCGCTTCCGGCATAACGCCGACTGTTGCAGTTGAGGTATGAACCCGCCCAGCTGATTCAGTCACTGGCACCCGCTGTACCCGGTGCGCGCCACTCTCATACTTCAGCTTAGAGTAGACCTTGTCACCAGAAATGATCAGAACGATTTCTTTAAAGCCACCAACTTCAGTTTCATTACGATCAGCCACTTCTACTTGCCAGCCTTGACGTTCTGCGTACTTCGAGTACATGTTGAACAGGTCCGCAGCAAACAAACTAGCTTCGTCACCACCAGCAGCACCGTGAATTTCCATGATGATGTTCTTGTCATCGTTAGGGTCTTTAGGCAACATCAATAACGTGATTTCATGTTCCAATTGATCCTTTTCCGCGTTAAGGTTCTTTAAATCATCTTTGACCATCGCGTTCATCTCATCGTCGAGCTTTTCATGAAGCAATTCGTCATTTTCTTCGATCTGACTCGTGACTTCCTTGTAGTGATTATATTTTTCAACCGTTTCACGAATATTACCCATTTCCTTAGATAACTTCATGAAACGTTGAGAATCCGAAATAACTTCCGGATCACTTAATAGTTCACCGAGTTCCTCATACCGATCGGCAACGGCTTGTAACTTATCAAAAAACTTATCCATTCTCAGTTAATCCTCACTTTGTTAATTTCGGCGGGTAAAAATAATGATGACGACAAACTGGGTAGTACGCCTCATTACCCCCGATTTGAACTTGTTCGCCTTCATAAACGGGCTGACCATCGTGGAACCGTAAATTCATAATTGCTTTTTTACGACAGAACCAGCAGATTGTCTTCATTTCTTCGATCTTGTCCGCATATAGCAGTAGGTACTTGCTACCTTCAAACAATTCGTTACGAAAATCATTCTTTAAACCAAACGTCATTACTGGAATCTTTAGCTCATCAACAATGTCAGCCAATTCTAGGACGTGATGCTTTTTCAAAAATTGGGCTTCGTCGATTAAAACGCACGCAGCATCCGGATTCGTTTGTTTAACGATCTCAAAAATATTGGTATCATCAAATACTGGCGTTGCTTCACGTTTAAGGCCAATGCGACTCGCAACATAGCCCACACCATCACGATTATCTAAGCCACTCGTTAAGATAATGACCGACTTATCTTGTTCCTCATAGTTATGGGCAACTTTCAAAATTTCAATGGTTTTACCACTGTTCATCGCGCCATATCGAAAAAATAACTGTGCCAAGCGACTCATTCCCCTTTTTTACACATTTCTAGTCAATTATAGCGGATTTGGCCGTGAATTTCAGCATTCTGTCATTAAAACTAATTAACGAATTGATAATATGCGGTTAAATGGCGGGAGTATCACTTTTCTTTTAGGGACGTTCAGTATAAAATACTTGAGAGTAGGACATTTTGTCCGGTAATTATGATTTTAATACCCGGTAGTTGGTCACACTGATCATTTCCCAGGTAAATCAAGAATTAGGGGTACCGATAACTTATGTCAATTAATAGTACATTAGCCACCTGGACGGGTAAATCCGCATATTGGTTTTTACACACCTTCCGTGGCGGTGGGAGCTCACTCCCCGGCAAGTTAGCGCTGAAGCTCGATCCAACGATTTTAAAGCATCTCGCTAAAAACTACGACGTCATCGTCATCACTGGGACCAACGGTAAAACGTTAACGACCGCCTTGACGGTCAAGGTTTTACGTGAACAGTACCCTGACATTTTAACCAATCCAAGCGGATCCAACATGAAGCAAGGTATCGTCACGACCTTTTTACGGGCACCTAAAGCGCACCAAAAGCCACTCGCAGTTCTAGAAGTCGACGAAGCTAACGTAATCATGGTCACCAAGTACATCACACCAAAAGCCTTTGTCTTCACGAACATTTTCCGTGACCAGATGGATCGATATGGTGAAATCTACACGACATATCAAAAAATCTTAGACGGGGTTGCTTTAGCACCTGAAGCGACAATTATTGCCAACGGTGATTTGCCACTCTTCAATGCCAAACAATTGCCTAATCCGATACTGTATTACGGATTTGACTACCAGCCCGACCATGACCAACAAGCGCCAGCAAATACGGATGGCCTGCTTTGTCCGCGTTGTCAGCATATTTTGCGTTACCATAGTCGAACTTATAGCAATATGGGCAAGTATTATTGTCCCCACTGCGGTTTTGAGCGTCCACAGTTGACATACAAATTAAACGCCCTAACCGCTATGACACCGACTAGCTCAGACTTTGAAATCAACGGTCAGGCCATGCATCTTAATATCGGTGGTCAATACAATATTTATAATGCGCTAGCTGCCTACGCGGTTGGGCGCTTCATGGACGTCACGCCGGCCAAAATCGCGCACGCCCTTAGCGACAACGATGAACAAGTCTTTGGTCGTCAAGAGACCTTTCACGTTGGCGAAAAGGACGTCACGCTGATTCTCGTCAAGAATCCAGTGGGCCTTAACCAAGTCTTGCAAACAATCAGCACCGATGACCGGCCATTCTCATTTGCCGCTCTGCTCAACGCAAACTATGCAGATGGTATTGATACTAGTTGGATCTGGGATGGTAATTTTGAAAAATTACCGGCATTGAATATTCCCGCCTATATTAGTGGCGGTGAACGTTATCGTGATATCACGTTCCGGCTAAAAGTTGCTGGCGTACCGGAAGATCAGTTAACCATTATTCCTGACCTGACCAACATGACGACCGCAATTCAAAAACTACCGACCAAGCAAGTCTACGTCGTCGCAACTTACACCGCGATGTTGCAATTACGAAAACAACTTGCTAGCCAAGGCATTATCGATGGGGGGATGGCTTAACCATGACTTATACACTACACGCCGCACACCTCTACGGCGATCTAATGAACACGTATGGTGATATCGGTAACATTTTAGCAATGCGCTACTATGCTAAAGCAGTGGATGCCGACATCACTGTTGACTTAGTTAGCTTGGATGATCGGTTTGACGAAGAAAAATATGACTTCGCCCTCTTCGGCGGTGGTCAGGATTACGAGCAAACGATTGTTTCCAAGGATTTACAAACGAAAAAAGACGCCTTGACCGCATATATCGAAGCCGGTGGCCCATTATTAGCAATCTGTGGTGGCTTTCAAATGCTGGGCCATTACTACATTGGGGCCCATGGTGAAAAGATCGCGGGTATCGGTGCCTTAGATCATTACACGCTCAGTCAGGATAACAATCGCTTTATTGGTAATATAACCATTGAGAACGCCGAAACCCACCAGACCTACTATGGTTTTGAAAACCACAACGGGATGACCTTCCTGGGCGAAGGTGAACGGCCCCTTGGTCAAGTGCTCCAAGGTAACGGCAATAATGGCAAAGATCAATCTGAGGGCGTTATCTACAAGAACACCTTTGGGTCTTACTTCCATGGTCCAATCCTTGCACGCAATGAAGCCCTCGCTAAACGAATCTTGAAACTGGCCTTACAACGTAAGTACCCTGAAGGCAACTTCGATGCACTGGATCAACTCAACGAAGACCTCACTAAAAACGTTATCGTGAAACCTTAAAACGTATCACTCAAAATCGCCACTGACTTAGTTACCAGCCAGTGACGATTTTTTAGTTTGATCCGTATTAATTGGTTACAATGATAATAGTTTTTGGAAGCCTTCTCATTAGTAAACCCCTTCAAGCTATAATAAATATTTATATACTTTCAGATAGTGATTATTAATAAACTGATACTATCAGTAGATACACAAAAAAAGATTGATATTGGCTTCCAACCAGTATCAATCTTTTTTATCCCATCAAGGGGTTAACTAATTATGCCTTAGCCCCAGGTTCTGAAGCAATAATTTGTAAATCGCCTTTCAATGTCCATTGTTTTACGTCAAATGGCAAGATAAAGTGGACGCCCTTACTCAATGGATAGTCTTGACCGTCAACGACAATGCTACCTTCACCATCAAGTACAGAGACTAACGTATAAGGTGCTGTTCCCCGGTTAAAAGTTGCTTGCCCATTTGTTAGCCGCCATTGCCAAACACCAAAGAATGGTGATTGGACGTATTTGGTCACCGTTGCATCCCCAACCTGGGTAGTCGTGATGTCAAGATCAGGGTCATGATGCGGAACGTTAGTTGTATCAATGGATTGTTGCAAATGCAGCTCGCGCTTCTGACCAGTGGTCTTGTCGACCCGGTCCCAATCATATAGCCGGTAAGTCGTATCAGAACTCTGCTGCGTTTCTAACACCATAATTCCCTTACCAACCGCGTGAATCGTTCCAGATGGGACATAAAGGAAATCGCCGGGCTTAACGGGCACTCGCCGTAATAGCTTATTCCATTCACCGTTGTTGATCCATTCAGCGAGCTGTTCACGGGTCTTCGCATGATGACCATAAATCATCGTTGCACCCGGTTCAGCCGCAATCACGTACCAGCATTCAGTCTTGCCAAGTTCGTGCTCGTGTTCAGCCGCGTACGCATCATCAGGATGCACTTGCACCGACAAATCTTCACTAGCATCCAAGATTTTCGTTAATAGTGGGAAGACATCTCCCTTAGCATCACCGAACACATCACGATGTTCTGCCCATACCCGATCCAGTGTCATGCCAGCGTACGGCCCATTTTCAACGGTCGCCGGACCATGCGGATGAGCTGAAATAGCCCAACATTCACCAGTATGATCACTGGGAATATCATAATTAAAATCATCATGTAATTTGGTACCGCCCCAAATTTTTTCATGGAACACCGGCTTTAAAAAGTATGGCTCACTCATAAGATCTACTCACTCCATTGTTGAATTTAATATCTAAATTTTAGCATAAATGAAAGCGGTTGTGAAACCGAAGTAGCTAATTTGTAACCGTATCCGCCAACCAAGCCGCAATTAACCGGCGACGTGCTGGAAGGAATACCGAATTATTTGCAACTGGATGCACCCGGTTGGATAAGAAAACAAGGCCCCGTTGCCGTTGACGGTCAAGCATCAGGAGCGTACCAGTATAACCAGTATGAAAAATCACCGGCAGTGTCTCATCAGAACGGTGCCAGAGGTTCCAACCAAAGCTCCGGCGTAAGTGTTGATTGGGCGTCCAATCTTGATACAAGCTTGCAATCGTAGCCTGTGATAGCACAGCTGGTACGTCGATTTGGCCGAGCATCAGTTGTGAAAACCGAACAAGGTCTGTCACACTGGCAAATAAACCGGCGGAACCACAGTGTTCACCTAAGACTCTGGCCTTAGGATCATGAACGATCCCCCGTAACAACCCAGTTTTCATGGAATACGTCGTCGGAACGGTTTGCGCTAGTTGAGGTTGAAAACTCGTGTGTGCCAACCCTAATGGCTGCAAGACGCGCTCAGTGATAATTGGCTGAATGGCCGCTCCAAGAATTCGTTCAATGACTTGCCCCATGATGATCAAGCCTAAATCCGTATAAACCACCCGATGATTGCGGTTACGCTCACTGATTGGTAGCTGTTGAATCGCGGCTAATAACGCATCCGCTGACAACGCATTCCGATTTGGAATATAACCACTCAGCCCACTTGTATGGGTCATTAAATTACGAACCGTGATCGTTGTGGACTGTAAAGTCGGTAGGTAGTCATGCACGGGGCGATCAATTTCAAGTTGCCCATTTTGCATCAACTGCATCGCCACGGTTGTCGTTCCCACGACCTTAGTAACCGAGGCCAAATCATACATCGCATCCGGCCATAATGGTTTGATCGTTGGTTTTATTTGAGCGACGCCCACTTGATTCGTGTGCCACTCAGCCCCATCGATCAAGGCATAACTCGCCCCTGGGATCACTTGATCTTGGACCATTTGGTTAATTAGTGCTGCGGTTCTACTAAAAGTTAACATTAATTTATTCATTCTCTCTTATTAGGATCATGATTCAAGTCGGGATTGACTGTGGCTAAACCGCCTTCAAGGTCAGTATCAACCAAGTAACCTGGCAAACTGTCCACGTTTTACCCTGACAATTTCTACGGATACAAACTGACCTGATTGCATCAACGACCTTCCCGAAGCTAGTGCTGACTTCCGAATAACCGCGGTAATGTGACCAACCAATAACTGATTAAAGCGGCCCCGCCAATGACGAGAAGCCATTGATTCGAGACAACCTGATGATTATACAGTAACGTACAGCCCACCAAAATTCCCGTGCTGACCCATTCAACTGTCTGCCAATGTCGATTACTCCACTTTATCATCTTGCCCAACTCCCTTTAATTTTAGCGTTTCTTCAGCAACTTTACATCACAATCAGCAATCTTAACCTAACCGTAACGTCCCCTTAGCCGAATAACTGTCGTTCCAATCATGCGTCTACTGATTAGACAGCATTTCTTACTATTCACAATACCACGTGCATCATGCGCACGCACATAAAAACGACTTTAGTTCCACCCGTATCACGGGTCTTACTAAAGCCGTCTTTTTATTCACACAAACAACACTGTACTTAGTCTAATTCAACTTTCTGGACCCAACCTTCAGGCGCTTCCCGATCGCCAAATTGAATTCCAGTTAATTCATCATATAATTTTTTCGTTACCGGACCAACTTCCGTTTCACTGTAGAACACGTGTAACTTGCCTTGATGTTCCAAGCCACCGATTGGTGAAATAACCGCAGCTGTCCCACAAGCCCCAGCTTCAGCAAACCGGTCTAAATCATCAATGTAGACGTCGCCTTGTTCAGTCTTCATCCCAAATTTATGTTCTGCCAAGTAGAGTAATGAATATTTCGTAACGGAAGGTAGAATTGATGGTGACTTGGGTGTCACAAAAGTGCCATCCTTAGTAATCCCGAAGAAGTTCGCTGAACCTACTTCTTCAATCTTACGATGTTCAACCGGGTCAAGATAAACACAGTCGGAGAAACCGTTGGCATGAGCTTCTTGACCTGGGAATAAGCTAGCCGCATAATTCCCACCAACTTTATAAGCCCCGGTTCCTTTATGGGCCGCACGATCATATTCGGACGTCGTAAAGTTGGTTGGCGTCATCCCGCCTTTGAAATAACTACCAACTGGCATGGCAAAGACCGTGAAGATGTATTCCTGAGCTGGATGAACACCAATGTTACCCCCAACCCCGATCATCAATGGCCGTAAGTATAAAGTCGCACCAGTTCCATACGGTGGCACGTAATCTTGATTAGCCTTAACAACCTGTTTAACAGCGTCCACAAACATGTCTGTCGGCACTTGTGGCATTAATAACCGTTCACAGCTGGTCTGCATTCGGGCTGCATTACGATCTGGCCGGAATAATTGAACACTACCATCTTTAGTGCGGTAAGCTTTTAAGCCTTCAAAGTCTTGTTGACCATAGTGTAATGCTGTTGAGCCTTCACTAATATGTAAAGTTGCATCTCCCGTTAATTCTTTTTTGTACCAAGCACCATCTTTCCAATACGCACGATAACGGTACGGAAGATTCCGATATTCAAACCCCAAGTTGTTCCAGTCTAATTGTACGTCTGCCATATGCTTCGACTTCCTTTATATGTAATTTTCCAAATTAATTAATTTGAATTTAATTAAAAGATTAATGGTTAATTAGAAGTTTGTCAAGGGCCCGTTAAACATTTCCAACGCTTTAAGATTTTTTTGGTATAATGAGTGTAAATTTAGCAAAGGACTGGTTTGTCGTGGCTAGTAATTCAGATTCAATTTATAACGTCATGTTTTATATCACCCATCACCCGACTGAAATTCAGTTTACCCAACCGGAATACACGAATGTCGTTCGGATGGGTGTCCCCGATCATATTAAGGTCGCTAACCCCGAAATTTATTTTCCTGACAACAAGCTATTAGTCAACCGATTTCAGGATGACTTTGTCGCTAAAAACGGCAACTTACTTGACTTCTTCTTCGATTACACAGAGAAAAAGGTCCCTAACTACCATGAAGTATGGGTTTCTTCGGCCCATTTACCAGCCAAACACTTATACTTCTTAGAGTTATCATTTGAGTAATTTAACGCACGTAACCTTTACGATCTATTTGGAATCAAATTTAACAATCAAAAAATCACCACCTGGATTATGTTCATCCAGGTGGTGATTTTTTAATTACTTTACAAGCGTAAAATGCAGCCGACTTAGAACTACGGGTTCGTCCCGTCATAACCTCGAATAGTGAGCTTTACTTGACTAATCAAAGTCCAGTCGCGCTCATAAAACGTTACTTAGTCATAAAGATATACAAGTCAGACGTGGAGACACCAATCGTGAAGCGAACGCCCTTAGAGGTAATCGGATCGATTGTCGTCGTACTACCACTATTATCCTTGGTTTCCTTCTGGAACTGTTTCATAACCTTCTTGGCATTGGCGCCCGTTGTTGTCGTCATCAAAGCAAACGCCGTCCCAAAGTTCTTCTGGCGGGTCTTGTTCTTAAAGGCCTTGGTTGGAACAATCATCGCTGCCCCTAATACGTCACCCTTCTGAACATTTAGCCGGATCTTATAATCCTTAGTTGTTAACACGTTCTTAATGCCATCACTTGGCATCTTCGTCGGTAACAATTGCGACTTGACCTGCTTTTTCGCCGTTGCCATTGCCGCTTCGACCTGCTTCTGAGTCGTTTGCAAACTAGCTGCTTTGGTCTTGAGCTGCGCCGCAGCAGTTTGTTGGGCCTGGAGTGTCTTAGCACCCGTGGCAGCCGCCGTACCGCCAGCCTTGATTTGGGCCTGGGCTTGCTTGACTTTGGCTTGGATCGTTGCTTGTTGCTTTTTAAGGGCTGCACCCTCAGTTTGCAACTTCTTAGCCGCCTGTTGATCAGACTTGCTGAGTTTAGAAGCAATCAAAGCCTGATTGTAAGTCGTCGCCATCTTTTGATAGCCAACTAGCTTCTTGGCGCCCTTTACGTGCACCGTCGTGGTATCCGAACCGGCCTTAATCTTCACCGTTTGGCGGGTCGTCTTGGTCGGAACTTGAATAACAAACGTATGATTACGCACCGTCGCCGTCTTCGTCTGACCACCGTCAAGCTGATAATGAACCTTTTTAACGTTGGATTTTCCTTTGACGGCCGCTACTAACCCGTTCGGCTTGTATGTGGTTTTAGTCGTTGATAAGGTTGTCTTACCACAGCCCGCTAATAAGAACGTTAGCGCACCCGCAGTAACGGCAACCATTGCTGTTTTCCGGAACAATTGACACCCCTCCTTTAGTCGAGACTAATATTGCCAGTAAATTGACTGTTATATAGATCCGCATAGAACCCATTTTGAGCCATCAACTGTTCATGCGTCCCAGTTTCAACCACTGACCCATGGTTCATCACAATAATGTTGTCCGCACCCTGAATCGTTGATAACCGGTGCGCAACCACAAAACTGGTCCGGTTCTTCAGGAGTCGTTCCATGGCATGCTGAATATGCACTTCAGTCCGCGTATCAACCGAACTCGTTGCTTCATCCAAAATCAGAATTTCTGGATTAGCCACAAACGCCCGGGCAATCGTCAATAATTGGCGTTGTCCCTGTGAAATATTTGAAGCTTCTTCGTTCAGAACCGTCTGATAACCATCTGGCAATTTGCGAACAAAGCTATCAACATGGGCCGCTTTAGCCGCAGCATAAATCTCTTCATCTGACGCATCTTCACGGCCGTACTTCAAGTTGTCAAAAATCGTCCCAGTAAAGAGCCAGGTATCTTGAAGCACCATCGCAAAGTGTGACCGCAAGTCTTCACGATCCAGGTCCCGTGTATCGGTCCCTTTCAATTTAATAGAACCACCTTTGATGTCATAAAAACGTTCCAACAAATTAATGATGGTCGTCTTACCAGCACCAGTTGGCCCAACGATGGCCACTTGTTGCCCACGTTTAACGTCCAGATTATAATCCTTCATTAACAGGTCGTTATCCGCATAACCAAATTGAACGTGTTGCAGACTAATCAAGTTATCACTATCTGGTTCGGCTGGTAAGTTGGATTTCGTCTGTTTCATTTCTTCTTCATCAAGCACTTCAAAGACCCGTTCAGCGGAAGCCACGGTCGATTGAATCGTGTTCAACAAGTTCGCCATTTGTGAAATCGGTTGTGAAAATTGTTGCGTGTATTGTAAGAACGCTTGAATGTTACCTAACGAAACGTTCCCGTTAGCCACATCAATCCCACCAATGATGGCAACAAAGACGTAGCCAATATTATTTAAGAACATCATCAGTGGCATGATAATACCTGAAATAAATTGCGCTTTCCAGGCTGATTGATAATAATTATTGTTTTGGATTTCAAAATCATCGATGGCATCTTGTTCCTTGTTAAAGCTCTTGATGACCACGTGTCCAGCATAGTTTTCTTCAACTTGGTTATTCAACAACCCCAAGCTCTTTTGCTGTGTTCCGAAGAATTTCTGTGATTTCGGCGCAATCACACCAACCACCACGACACTCAGTGGAATGGTAACGAGTGCAATCAAGGTCAGCTTCCAACTAATCGTCAGCATCATCCATAAGGTTCCAACAAAGGTGACGGTACTTGTCACCGCTTGGGTTAGGTTTTGCTGCAACGTGTTGGCAATATTATCCATATCATTGACGGCCCGACTCATAATGTCCCCATTCGAATGGGTATCATAATATGAAATCGGCACCTTTTGCATCTTACCCTTAAATGAACGCCGCAACTTATACACGGTCCGTTGGGAAATCCGCGTCATAATGTACTGTTGAATAAAGTTGAACAGTGCTGAGGCCAAGTACATGATCAAAACGATCATAATAATCTGACCGATTTTTTCAAAGTTGATTGGGTAACCGGATTGACTGATACCAGCCTTCTGTTGCGCGGCCCCCTTCATAATTCCCTTATAAAGTTCGGTCGTTGCTTTACCTAAAATCTTAGGTGTTCGAATCTGGAAAATCACGGAAGCAATGGCAAAAATCATGACCACTGCCAAACCGACCCACCGGTCTGACATGTAGCGCATCAATCGAATCGCCGTTTTCCAAAAACTCTTAGGCTTTTCAACTAGTCCAGCATGACCACCGGGGCCATGACCGCCAGCAGGACGTGCAGGCTTAGTAGAACTCGTATTCTTTTCGCTCATTACAGCTGATCCTCCTCTCGTAATTGTGACTTCATAATTTCTTGATAAACTTCATTATTAGCTTTCAATTCAGTGTGGGTCCCCTTGCCGACTAACTTACCGTTATCTAGGACCAAGATCAGATCAGCATCCGCCACCGTCGCAATTCGTTGCGCCACGATAACTACGACACTCTGTTGAATCTGTTTATCCTGGCGTAATTCAGCCCGTAATTGAGCATCAGTCTTGAAGTCCAATGCGGAGAAAGAATCATCAAATACATAAGCGGAAGCCTGTTTGACAAGTGCACGAGCAATTGCTAATCGTTGCCGTTGACCACCAGAGAAGTTACCCCCACCTTGTTCAACGTGTGCATCCAGGCCGCCTTCTTCTTTAACGAAGTCAGTTGAACGAGCAATTTCTAACGCATGCCAGATTTCATCATCGGTCGCGTGTTCGTTACCGAATTGCATATTTTCACGAATCGTCCCCGTGAATAAAGTAGCAGTTTGCGGGACAAACGAAACGGCTTGATGTAAATCAGCTAACTTCAACTGCCGAACATCTTTCCCATCTAATTTGACCGCCCCACTCTCAATATCATAGAATCGAGGGATTAAATTAACGAGCGTGGTCTTCCCAGAACCGGTCCCACCAATAATGGCAACGGTCTGTCCAGAATGGGCTTTAAAGTCAATATCTGCCAGCGCTAATTGCTCCGCACTTTGATACCGATAGTTGACATGATCAAATTCTAAGCTGTGTTCAGTCGTCGCTGGTAACGTTGCTGCCTTGTCAGGGTCAGTAATTTTAGGTTCAATACTCAAGACTTCTTGAATCCGGGAAGCGGAAGCGGCCGCCCGTGGGATGAACGCAAATACCATGGCAAGCATCATGAAACTCATCAATACTTGCATGGCATAAGTCATAAACGCAATCATGTTCCCAACTTGCATTGTTTGACTACTAATCAATTGGCCACCAAACCAGACAATTGCCACATTAGTCCCACTCATAATCAAAGTCATTACCGGATAAGCCAAGGCCACAATCGTATTAACCTTAATCGCATTGTGCGTGTAATCTTGGTTAGCGTCTTCAAAACGGTCCTGTTCAAATTTATCTTGACGGAATGCTCGAATAACACGTACTCCCGTTAAGCCTTCACGAAAAACAAGGTTGATGCGGTCAGTCTTAGTTTGCATCGCCCGAAACAACGGTATTGCAAACGCCATGATCAAACCAATAAAAATCAATAGTACCGGAATAGAAACCACGAAGATCCAAGTTAATTCATGACTCTTGGTATACGCTAAAAAGCTTGCACCAATCAGCATGATTGGCGCCATAATCATCATTCGTAACGCCATCATGGCCACGTTTTGAATCTGGACGACGTCATTGGTCGTTCGAGTGATTAGTGAAGACGTCTCAACTTTATCAAATTCATCATTTGAAAAGTTGATGACCTTCTTATAAATATCCGACCGTAAATTCTTCCCTAATTGTTGTGATGACCGCGCCGCCAAAAAGACGTTGCCAAACGCTGCGACGACTGATAACAATGAAAAACCAATCATTTCAAATCCGATTTTCCAGATATAACTAATGTCACCAGTAGCCACCCCGTTATTCACAATATTAGATGTCAAACTAGGCAGATTTAAGGTCGCAATCACTTGCACGATCATAAATAAGACCGCACCGATTACCGCGGGATACGAAATCCGACCCTTTGCTATTTTAAGCATTTGCACGCTCCCCTTCATTCATTATTACATAATAATGCAGTATCTTAATCTAACTAAAAATGGTCCTTTTGTCAACCATCTTTACAAGTCTCACGTAAAATATTGTAACGCACTCATCGCAGTTTAGCACTCAAAAGGATTTAAGAATTTATTAAGCTCGCCTTCGTAATAACACAAAAAAAGTGCTGCGTCACTAATCGCTGACACGGCACTATGCCTAAATTTAAGCCAATACTTCTTGTATATTTTGAGGTACCTGATTTGTCGCAACGGCCTCCCATGAATTCACGTTTTGTCCCTTCGTCTCAATCTTTAAATAGTGTCGTTGCTTTAGCCGGTGATCTGCGGTAAATGTCAACCAGCGTTGCTTACCTTGCGCATCGCTGGTCAGCATTCGATAGGTATAGATATCTTCGCCCATCTGACCAGTCGAGTGGCCGATTGCCTGATTAGTCCGACCATAGACCGTTTGTACCTTAACAAATGGGTTTAAGTTATCCACCGCCATTGCCAGCTCACTCCCCTGATTCTTCGTCATCGTCGGTACAATTAACAATGTACCTACACTAATCATCATAATAATCGCCGCCAACCAAATAGCCCTTTTTTTATTCATAAATACTATCCCCCGAATTAATTATTTTATTAATCGTATCGGAGTAAAGCTCCTCTGGCTACCCTAACTAGGCTTTCTTAATCAGTTTAAACGATTACTAATCAAATTCGATTTTCCTTAAACATTAAGGAAATTATTTTAACAATAATTCAATAATTATCGCGCTTTGCATGCTATTCTATTAGAATAGGAAGTAGTTTTTAAATCATGGGGGGATTTATCATGCACATGCGGGGTATCAACTTTGTATTAGGTCTCGGCGTCGCGCTCGGCCTGTTAGCAGGCTGTCAGGCGGCTTCACCGGCAACTAAACAAGCCAGCAGTCAATCATCTAAGACTAGCGCTAAAAGCGTTCACAGCTCGGCTAAACACCAAGCACAAGCACGGCCTTATCAACATTGGCATACCGTCAAAGATGTTCACTTGCCTATTTTGATGTATCACAGTATTTCTAGCGGGAACCAGTTACGTGTCCCCGCCAAAGAATTTCAAACTGAAATGACTTATCTAAAGGCACACGGCTACCGAACGCTGACTGCCAATGAAGCCGTATACGCGCTCAAACATCGGCGAATTCCACAAAAGAAGATTGTCTGGATCACACTCGACGATAGCTATAAAGATAACATGACAGCAGCTTGGCCAATTTTGAAACAGACGCACCAACACGCCACCATTAATTTTATTACCGGCTTTACCCATAAGAAAAACCACTTAACTTTAGCTGATGCTAAGCGGATGCAAGCATCCGGTAATATTGATTTTCAAAGTCACACCGTTCGCCATCTGGATTTAAATAATTTAACTTACCAGGTTCAACTTACGGAATTATCAAGTTCCAAAAAATGGCTCGATCATAATTTACAACAGAACACACAAGTTATTTGTTACCCAGCCGGCCGTGCTAATCAGCAGACCATTAAAGCCGATAAACAGGCTGGCTATCAGTATGCCCTATCAACGGCACCTGGCATCGCCACCAGCACACAGAACCCATACAATCTCACTCGACAACGGGTCGTACCTGGAATGTCGCTAACGGCCTTTCAGACACTATTAACGAGTAATAATTAATTCATAGGACCCTTACTTGTGACACGATCCCAAAACCCTTTTTTATGAGCGCTTAACAGTGCTGTTGTGATCACAACAGCCAAAACGCAAAATTGGGGTTTTAATTTGATACCAATTAGCAAAAGAGAAGCGTCATAATGCTGATATACCAGCATTATGACGCTTCTCTTTTTATCTACCGACGTCGACTTATCACCCGCACGGTAGTTATACCATCAAGGGTAGCACGCTATAAATGCCATTTATAAGCTGTTTCTGAAAAAGAGAGATATTTTATTTACAAATCGTGGAAGAGCACAAATTAATTTAATATTGGTCATTTTTTGATGTTTTGCTTTTTCCACTATTATATACCAACTTATTATCTTAAACACAAACAAATCCCACACCGGCCAATTAAGGTTAGTGTGGAATTTTATTGTTTTGTCTAAAATTACAACTTTTGTAGTTAAAAATCAATTTTAACTATGTTTCCGTCGTTTATGGAGTACAATATGCTAATCATTCATTGATTCCACTGGCCAGTCCTAGGCGGGTAATACATAAAAATCCCCCACGCCGAAACGCAGGGGAATTAATCAAGTTATAACTATCATCTAGAAACTACACTAGAGACAATTAATATTATACTTATTACTTGCTATTCTGTAAAGTCTTGTAGTTATCTAATTAGCTATATTGACAGCTAATAATGCTAAATCTAAACTCTCACTAACAAAATATACAGGCAAGCAACACAAAAAAATCTTCCACCCATCAAGCAGAAGATTATCCTCATCACTTCCGGCACCACTAACCGACAATCTTGGGGGGATTTGAAAGCTGTGATACTAATAACAGGACAAGGGACATAATAACACTTGTCGGTTTATATCACAATACCGAAAGTAATCTATAGAAAAATATTAATAAGTCCTTGTTATATTAATCAGGTTTAATGTATAATAACTGTGTTCTTTATTATCTTAGGAGAAACAGAACACCCATTTTATTTATTTAAACATTGGGCCAGTCTTGACTGGCTCTTTTTTATATGTTTTGTTAACAAAAAATCCCCCACGCCGAAGCATGGGGGATTAGAACAGTTCACGATTATTATACTACTTTTTCTCCTGATTGTGAGGCGGATTCTGACGTCGTTTCAGTGTTAGATGATGCAGAACTATTCACTGCAGCGACTGTGGACGTTGGTGTTTGCGCTTCGTCAGCAACTTTATTAGCCGTCGCTTCAACTTGGCTTTCCTCGTCACTTTTAACTGTTGGTACTGTCACTGTTTGAACGTCAGTAATAACGCCCAGCATACCAAGGATCGTTAATACAGTGTTGATAACAGCGACAATGGCTGACCAGTCACCAGTAAACTTAATGCCAAACATGGCAAAGATTTGTTGAATCAAAACGATCAGTAACGAAATAATCCCAGCAATCAACTTACCATTTAAACTTCCGTCGGCATTCTTAAAACTAATTTTTTTCATTTCCTTTGGCTTCCTTTTCATATAGATGTTTAAATTCAATGTCATGACCATCTAACCGGCCTTCTACCTTAATGACCCGATTTTCAATCGCGTTCATTGCGTCAGCGTTTTGCTGTCGTACTTTTAAGCTTTCATTGGTAAATCGGCTAAGCCGCTTTCCTAAATCGTTAAGTGGGATGCGGACCGTTTTATTTAAAATCCAGTTAGCTAACACACAAACACTAGTGACAATGGCAACAATGGATCCCCATTCATCCCAACCTAATCCTAATAGTGTATGCAATTACCGCACCACCAATCGCTGGCCAGGATAGATAGTGGTGTAAATCGTCTTGCCGTTCTGACTAGCTAATGTAGTCATACTTAGGCCGTTTCGCTGAGCGATTGACCACCAGCTGTCGCCGGACTTGACTGTGTAGTACATGTGAGTGGCACCACTATTTACGTATTCCAGCGTATTGCTTGCTGGGCCTGTTGCTAGATAACCATAACCATTAAATCGTGGCTGACGAGCCCAACGATAACCACCTTGAATAATAGCTTGATCAGTTCTTACCGTAGTGCCTGCTGGTAAGGTAGTGATAACACTTGATGAAGTCGAGGCGCCAATGCGTAGCTTAACCGCAGTCTTGAGCGTGTAGATTTTTGACTCCTTGACCCACTTGGCTGACGTAGACGGCTTAGAAGTGTTTTTGTTGGCTTCCTGGTTGTTGGCCTTAACCGCATCCTTATCGGTCGGTTTGACCGTTGATTTTTGACCAGCTGTGTAGTAATCAGTATAAAGCTGACTGACGTCAAAGCCACCGTAACTAATCCGAAAACGAGCTGACCCGGACCATTGCCAGGCATTATTATTCGTATACCATTTCTGACCAGACATGACATAGGGGTAACCAGCAACCCAACCTGTTTTGCCCTTGATGGTCATCTTGTTGTTAGCCCATGATCCAGACGTATAAATGTCGGCCCGATAACCAAACTTCTGAATCTCTCGCATGAAGGCGGCATTGTTGCGGTCATTGGTCGCTTGGGATAAGATTCCTTGTTCTTCAGCCGATTCTACGTCCGTTGCCAATACTGCGCCCACTGGTAGTCTGGCCACTTTGGCTGCCTGACCAGCAAAGTCAGCTTCGGCAATTGCTTGAGCCTTAGTTTTATAATGGGCAAAGTGATAGCCGTTGACGTATAAGCCAGCTGCTTGACCATTAGCGATATTGCTAGCAGCATAGCCATCTTTGAAGGTTGTGCCTTCACTAATCTTTACGGTAAGGGCCTTAACACCGAACTCGTTACGCATGGATGTGTACTCAGCGGTGCTCATGTAGCCGTTGTTATTCGACACATCGACCATGTCCATGCGAGCAGCCTGACTGGTAACATTGACCATTAAAAAGGCCATAAAAATGGCGCCCACCGTTAAGATGAGTGCCTTTAACTTGTGCTTATTCAATTGTCTACCTCCTATTTGTCATTCCTGATTGAACGGTCAAAAGCGTCCTAAAATACACTGGCCTAGTCGTTTTAACTTATTAATTTTCAATTCACCATCTCTTCAAAGTTCATCTTTCACTTAATACTTATGATGTTGGCAATTCATTCTTAAGAATGGATTGCAGCACGCTCTGCGCCTCCGACATTGTAACATCGTCTAACTTCTTATCTGAAAAATCTGATTCAGTGGCAGTAACATTCGCATTCACATATGTGCCAGTTTCAGACTGATTAAATTGAGTGGATACAGATGAAATCCTGCCAGCAGTAAAACTCCACCCACCATTAACTGCAATTAGAGAGTCAATTATTGATGGAATCTTATTCATCGCACGTTTGGATAATTCTTTTTTTGTTAGATCATCGAAAGTTTCATCTTTAGCTAAGTCTGTCGGATAAATAGTGACATTTGCCGTAATAGTTACTCGACCTTCTACTTCGCCACGAAGACCTGCAATTACAGAACTCGTATTTCCAGTTCCATCGATATTATAAGAGATGCTAGTGTTTAATAGTTCCATTTTTATTCCCCTTTTCCATATGCTTTATCAAACTGTTCAAATACTAATGCGTATACTAAAGCTGTTTGCCCTTCCAGCTCATACGGGTAATCCTCAAGTGCATTAAATAAAGCTTTCATTCGTGCAGAATATGAGCTAATTTCAATACTTACTGGTTCTTCTACTAATTGGTCAAACTCTTTTTGAGCTTCTTCCATAGTATATCCATCTTTAAGAATAAGCGTCTTTTTGTCTTCCTTATAGACAAATTCCCCATCTTCATCGGTTTTAAAAAAGTTCTTTTGCGTTGCTAATTGGTCAGCATTAAACTGCTTGTTCAGGTCCTCAAGTCGATTAATTAACCATGTCCGCCCAAGAGAAGCTCGACCTTTAAGCTTAAACTCTGCCATAGTGTTTCCAATTGATACTAGTTGCCCATTTTTGAATGTTAATACTTCTTTTCTTGCTGTCATAATTGACTATACCTCTTTCGTTTGTTTGATTTTGTTTTCCAATACAGTTATGCGATCTCGATAGTTACGAATTAATGGAATAAGAGCCAATGCTACCCGGTCATACTGAATACCATTGACCTCCCCTTTATCATCGTACTCAACAAGTTCATTCAGACCAGCATCATCCAGATCATCAGCAATCATTCCGAAATAAGTTTCTGGATCTTTAGCATTAGAATCACGAGTTTTGGCTAATACTTCTTCTTTGTCTTTCCAATGCGCAACTGGAACTTCTAGGAGTTTGTCCCCCATTTCAGTTTCAAACGATCGAACGATGTCTGTTTTGTATTTAGCGGCGGAGGTTGACGGAACTAATGCACCGTCTGGTGCCAGATATGCGTTTGCACCATGAGATGTTGTATGGGTACTCTTTAGATAAATATAACTAGCCTGCATACTAATGTTAGAACCATGCAAACCGGTGCCTGCGTGACCAGGATCACCAACTCTTATATACGGTGATAGTCTTATGCCATCAGTGAATACGCGACCACCAGATATAAGCACACCCCGTTCGGCGCCACCAATCTTAGTTACTTGCCATCCTGAGGTCGAGTGTCCTCCAGAAATACCTGCGAACTTTTCTTCTCCCATTGGCGAAGTAAAGATATTTCCATCGTTAGCTCCGTTAGTGACCACAAAATAGTCACGTCCCCAGAAAGTTGCACCACCCCAAGATGCTCCCGCCTGAGCATTACTGATACGAACATACGGCGTAGATTGACTTGAGAATAATGTCGGCTGGATCATTTGGATTTCCCCACCAGATATAAACACACGATTATCCCTGTCAGCGACTGAGATATACTTGTTATTGATGTTGATATCAATCGCATTATCAGATGAATGGATACGTCCTGCCTGGAACTCAACATTACCCGTGTTCAGATTAATCGATAAGTTACTACCTTTAATCGTACCGGTTGTTATGTTGTTCGCATTCAAATTGATTACATTGATATGCGCAGCATTAATAGTACCTGCAGTGATTTTATCGGCACTTAGGTTCTCAATCATGGAATTCTTAATTACTGCATCATCAATATAGGTAGTAGCCGTAATATGCAGCTTGTTACCGTATATCTGGATTCCTTCAGTCGAGATATTAATTGCGTTAATAACCCCGGCCTTTTCAACACGAAGATTGATCCGGTCATTAGTTTGATTGATAGCAGAATATGCATGCTGAAGGTCTTCGCCAGTTGTAACATCAGGAACATAGGTAGCAGCAGTGGTTCCTTGGTTGAGCATTGGGCATATCATAGCAACATGGCCACCACCATGAACTTGGAATGCAAGGCAAACTGTTTCAGTTCCAGCCGGAGGAACAGCATTTTCAACTTTAATTAGTTCCATTCCACGGCTGGTTTTATACGTTTCCTTAAGCCCAATACGATTACCCTTAGTGTCGTAAAATTCAATAGTAATTACCGCAGCGAGGCCAACGGTATCGATATTCACATAAGCACTAGCCGACCAAGGAGTCGAGATATCTTGTCCAATAACAATTCTTCTAGAGTGCAAAGCATACCAGACACTATTGTCAGTCGTCGTTGGTTGATTGAAGCAAATACCTTGATACCCATTAACCCATGACCAAGCAAAATCTGATTTGTACCACATATCAGTAGTCGCACCAGTTGTAGTCCAAGATGGTCCGCTTAGATAGTCGTATTGGAACTGTGAGTTAGTCACAATATTTCTTGAACCAAAGGTATTGACCTGCCCTACAACAGAAGTTATCTGGTTACTTAATTGATCTACCTTGGACTGATAGGTACTGCCATCAACTTTTCCACTAACAGTCGTTTGGATGCTGTTAATAGTTTGAGAGATACTTGAAACTGCATCAACTGTTGCGTTGTCCAATGGATTGGTGGAATAGTCCGTAGCATTTGAACCTAGCTCTAATTTCATATTGGAGAATGTAATAGTAGCTGTCGAAGGCACATTATCTAAGCGGAGATAAGCACCTTGCTGTGAATAGCCATCTAACTTGATTGTTGCTACATAATGCTTCTTTGTGGTACCAACGGCCGCATTATTAAGGTAGCCCATCCAAGTCCCACCGTCTCCGCTAGCACTATTTTGGATTGTAAAGTTCGCAGAAGCCGTAGAAATGGCATCAAAACTTAGAGTTACTGTCGTTCCTTTTTCGAGTCTTCTGCTTAGTGCGTACATTAGTGTCGCCTGGTTAACCCCACCATTACCCGTCATAATGAATGGGTTATAGGTTTTCAATAACAGGTTAGTTCCCACAGCACTATCTATCACCTGTTGCTGAACAGTCAACAAAGTGCTATTAAATGCTGTAGCACTCGCTTGCAATTGACTAATATCATGCTTATTAGTGTTATTGTCGGTGCTCAGAGAATCAAAGCTAGCAGACAAAGACTTAGTGGATGCCTGGAGCGTACCAATATCGGTAGTGTGCTTACCGATAGTGTTATTGACTGTCGTAAATTGAGCTTTAAACCCATTTGAATCAGCTTGGAGGTTATTGATACTGGTTGTATGGCCATCAACCGTACTCTTGACACTGGATATCGTGCCATTAATCCCATTAGCACTAATATTAATCTGATTTTGCGCCCAAGTTTCAGTAGCGTAACCGTTAAGGTCTTTCTTCTCAATCTTCTTGGAAATATCAGCTTTCATACCGTCAACAGTTTGAGAAAGCTTGGATAAAGCAGTAACTGTAGCATTATCAGCTGGATTAGGGCACCAATCAGTAGATAGACTGCCTTTTTCTACCTTGATTCCGGCAATCTGCAGAGTGTTGGTATTTCCATTAGTTCGTTCAATCCGAGGACGTAAATAACCATCACTAGTGACAACTGTTGTTCCTGAAACTCTCTGCCATGAATCTGTTATAGTTACTGTGTTATGGCCTATATCTGTTGCAGCAGAGCTATAACTACCTTCAGTTGGATTGTTGAGTGGCCAGTAGATGCTGCTTGTTCCAGTACCACTTATATATTTTGCATATACACTATAAGTTAAAACATCACCTTTTTTAACTTGGATATATTGGCTTACCCCATTCCAATCTTCTGTTGTCTGCATTACAGCTAGTCCATTATAGGTATCCGTGATTTTTGTCCACAAACTGGCTGCGTACCATGATGCTGGGTTGTCAAAATTCTTGGTATCGGTATACAAGTTTGTCCCCACAGCACTGTTTTGAACCTGTGTTTGAACCGTCGTCATCGTGCTATTCAGTTCTGTGGCAGTCTGCTGAAGTTGACTAATGTTGTTCTTATTAGTTGTATTATCCGTTGTTAACGTATTGAATCCGGTAGTCAGTTCTTTTGACGTGGCTTGCAAGGTACCAATGTCAGTAGTCTGCTTACCGAGAGTATTGTTAACTGTTGTAAACTGACTCTTAAAAGAACTTGAGTCAGCCTTGAGGTCATTGATACTGGTTGTCTGAGCATCGACAGTACTCTTGATACTGGACATGGTTCCGTTAATTCCATCAGCAGTCATTTTAATCTGATTTTGAGTCCAGGTCTGGGTGGCATATCCGTTGAGATCAGTCTTAGTCAGTTTGGCAGCTAGGCCATTCTGTAACTCAGCAATGGTCATAGTTGAACCATCAGTTAAAGTTTTATAACTCTGACTAACTGCTCCAGCAATTTGCTTAGCATCTTTAGAGTCAGCGGCAGCAGAAGAAGCCTGTTTAACTGCAGCACTAGCGTCACTTTGGGCACCAAGTGCACTAGCTAAGGCACTATCTGCCTTTTGGTCAACTTTTCCGAATTCCGAGGCTGTAGAGTTTGCTGTGGCAACTGCAGCACTAGCGTCACTTTGAGCACTTACAGCTTTGTCTAGTGCTTGATTAGCTAATGCATTTGTATCATCGTACTTGGCCGCAAGCTGGTCAGCTTTATCACTGGCCGCTTTAGCTGCATCTGTACTAGCCTTAGCTTCCAGTTCCACTTGGTCAACTTTTGCTTTCACTTCTTCCCCAGTAGCGTCCGACACAGTAAGTACCCATTTACCAGTTCCATCTGCCTGACGCTCGTAAGTCCACAATTCAACTTTATTACCGTTCTGCTTGTACCAGATATCGTTAAATTTAGCTCCGTATGGCGGTTCAGTTGTATCTGTACCATAGATATAGTTACCCGAAGCACCTTGCCGTCCACCTAAGTCAGCAACATATTGTGATAGCTCGCCTCGCCAAGCATAGCTACTACTAGAGGTTGAGGTCTGATCTGCTTTAGAAACAGCAGACAAACTGCCATCAAACGTCATAGTATAACCATTATTAGGCACGTTGAACTTGTTTCCTTTAGTATCCTGTAGTGTTAGCCAATCGCCAGCTTCTATTGCAGGATTGCCAAACCAATTCAAACTGAAAGGGTAGAAGGTCAAGCTTTGTAACTGTTGCCATATTGATGCTAAACGATCCATTGTCATCAAATTGTTGGTGAGTTTAATCTGTGATCCTGACGTTGCCCCTACTTGAAGCGTGTTTGTAGTTTCGGTACTCTGACCTGTTGAATCCGTAGTAGTCGTTGTGACCTCACACTGAATACCGCCAATTTTGTATGGTGCTTCATTTTTTGTTAAGCCACCTTGTTCATATTGGCTCGGATCTAATGTATAATCTGGCTCTGTAATCGTGCGAATTGTTAATTTGCCGTCCCTATCAAACGTTGCAAATCCAGCATAAAATTGAGCAATCATGCCAATTGCATTTCGATACGTTTGACCGGTAATAGCACTCGGTAAGTTAACTTGTACAGGCAAACGACTAATGTCAGTTGTATTGAGTAACACGCCAGCCAAATTTGCAATTTCTGCAATCACACTGGTCATTTTAGCAGGGTAAGTTAACTTAGAAGTGTAGGTACCCTCCAGTAGACACATCTGGTCATATGCCTTAATTGTTGTCTCATCGTTGTTTCGGTCCATTTGAATGTCATCTGATACGATAAAAAGACCAAGCGAGCTATACTCATAGCCATTAGATGTTTTTATACCAATCTTAGGCCATACCGTCATGCCGGGTTTAAGTCCTTCAATTAAGTGCGAAAACTTAATTGTCACGCTGTTTTCATAATTCGAGCCAATACCAAACGTATCTCCAGTATAGCCACCTGCGTCATATGAAATGGATGCAATATCTGTCGTTTTATAGTCAATCTTGTTAATTGTGACAACTGCATCCAACGTCCGTTCAGTTGCCTTCCATGCAGCGAGGGCTAAATCAGATTGCTTAATCATTAATTTTCACCCGCCTACTGTTCAATGAAATCCATTGAAACATTCTGCCAAATATAATCTGATGTCACTGGATTAAGTGTATAAATCGGTGCAGTCCGATCACCAACATAAAATGTCTTGATCACTACTGCACCTTCTTGTGGGTCTAAATAACTGCAAGAAAAAAACTGTCCAGAGACAGCTTTTAGTATTGTGCTATTCTCGGCCAGTGTTAGCGGCCCCCATTTTACTGTTAACTTGCGTTTGATTGCGACACGGTCTCGATGCAAAAGTCCATTCGCGTCACGCGATGCTTTGGCATCGATATCTTGAATTGCAACTTCTAGGGACTGTGGTGCTTTAACCACTGTCCCACCAATCTTCAGTGAATATGTCAATCGTAATCATCTCCTATAGTCTCAACATGTTTTTACCATTCTTCTGATTTACCGCGTTAATGCCTTTAATAGCAGCATTACCGAACTTCTCATCACCAACTTGCAACGTCAAGTTCACATTGATCGGTTGATTGTTCATGCTGCCGCCAACGTTTGTCATTTGTAAGCCCTGTACAATCGCGTTAACGATGCTTGTTCCAAGCTCGTTAATGCCACCACTATTCATACTCTGTGTACTTGTATTACTTGGCTGACTAGCCAGACTGCTCATATCCATCGACTGAGTTAAAGCTGCGGGCATTTGTAATCCATCACTGAACGTTTGTCCCATGAAGCTTAGTGCCTGCTTAATCAATTGCATTGACCGTGGAATGTTAGTTAAAGGTAAAACCATTTCCGGCTTATTCTGTTCAGCCACTTCGATCATTTGATGAGTATCAACAAGACCACCGTTAGCAAAACGGCGGTGCCCAATCGGTCCACTGTGCAACCAATCAAATTTAGGCGTGCCCCAAATGACTGTATGACCGGCAGCATTGTAATAGTCTGAGTTATTCAGATAAGCCAATACTTGGTCAAATGATGATCTGAAATTATGATGTCCAGGAAAAGCAAATGCATCAAAGGTTGACTTGACATACTGTAGTGGTCCACCTGCAGGATTACCAGCTAGCGAGTTCACATCAGTAATTGTCTGCATAATATTTCGATTCCCGGTCTCTGACTTAGCCACTTCAATGATATCGTGTTGCATCTTTGACCACCGCGATTTAGGAACTTTAGTCATCTCGAGTGCGCGACTAATCATTGAATGAGTGATTGCACCACCATTTGGTCCTTCGCTCTCGCCGTATTCTTTGAGAATCTTACCGACCCAACTTTTAGCACTATCAACACTAAAATCCACCATACTTTTAGCAACATCTAGCGGATAGCCACCTAAGCCGGTAAATTTAACAAACTTGTTCATAGCAGCTTTCAATACTTTTTCAGGGTGCGTGACATCGTCCCAGATATCACTTGCCGTATCTTTCACACCATCGGCAAAACTGCCTACACTGTCCCCTATACCACTGAACAAATCACCAAAATTCGGCATGCTAAAGTTGAAACTTGGCAAATTGAAGTTACCAATACTTGAAAAGTCAAAATCAAAGTCTCCAATACCACCGGCATAGTGTGGCACCATTGCTGTTACTTTACGAGCCGTTTGTGCCGCATTGAGAATTTGAGTACCTCTCGGAAGATTGACCATCATATTGCGAACGGCTGGGAAAAGACCTGTTCGTCCATTTGGTAACTTGTATGCTTCACGATACTTATCACCAACCTGATCATTAACGATTGCTGGACCACCTTTATGGCGACCACCAGTTGCAAATGAAGGAACACTCCAGTGGCTCAATGACTTTGCTTTGCTGGAGGCACCTACGTGATTGAGAATCCATTTAATGCCATCGATAACGCCATTAACGGCTTTTCCAATCGTACCAATAATTGCATTAGCAACATCCGCAGAACCCTTTTTTACAGACTTCCAACCAGATGAAAGACCGCCACCAATTTTACCGCCTAAACCACCGGCCCATTTTGCAATTGTTTTACCCGTGCCAGTTCTAAACGAGGCAACCCAATTACCTAACTGAGTACCGGCTCTTAACGCAGCCGTCCTAGAACTCCCCATTCCAGAACTAGTCTTCGAGCCTAAACTTCCAGCCCAACTAGAGACAGTCTTACTTGCGCCAGTTCTAAAGTTATTAACCCATGAACCTAACTTACTACCCGCATTCTTGGCTAATCGTTTGCCATCTTCGACTTTAGTATTAACATTACTACCGATATTTGATGCCCATTTTCGAATACCGACGATTGCACCTTTAGATTTGCTCGTAAACTCAGACGTCCAGTTACCAATCTTTTTACCCGCTTCTTGAGCGGCCTTTTTACCATCAGAAACTTTCTTATGAACACCGCTGCCAATATTCGACGCCCAAGTATTAACGGTTCTTTTAGCGCCGCCAACAAAGCCAGTAGTCCAATTACCAATGTTCTTTCCTGCTTGTTGAAAATCCTTCTTGGCATTTGTTATATGAGTTCCAACTTTTTTACCAACACTCTTAGCCCAATCGGAGGCTTTACCCGGTAATTTCGATGCCCATTTAAGAATATTCTTACCTGTTTTTGTATCTTTAAGGAACCAGGAAGCAATCGTGCCAACCGGATTAATAATAAAACCAATTATTTTAGTCCAATTTTTAGAAATCCAATCGATTGAATCACCAAACCATTTGGTTATATTCTTCCAAACAGAATTACAAAAATCTCTAAATTTCTTATTATGTTTGTATAGCGCGACGAATCCAGCAACTAATGCAGCGATAGCCAATACCACTAATGCTACTGGATTCGCGTCCATAACTACATTCAATGCAGCTTGACCAACAGCAGCCAGTTTAGACCACACAGACCAACTCTTGAGCGCCTTCCAACCATCTGCTAATGCAGTAGCATAATCTGACCACTTCATTTTTGCAAGCGACCATAATGTCTTCACGTTGCCAACAGCTTCTTCTAGCTTATCAATTCCAGTAATCCCTTTAAAAAAGTCTCTGAGAACATGCCCTTTACCACCAATAGTAGCCGCTTTGTCAGCTAATTTTCCAAGTAGTCCTATTCCATTACTTAGCCCCGTCATTGTTACTTTAAATGCAAACATAGTTACTAAGACTTTCGCCATTGCTTCAACGGCCGTATGGTGTTTATCTACCCAACTGGAAATCCCACCTAATGCATCTGCTAACTTCTTAAGCATGCCAACGATAACTCCACCAGTCCACTTTGCTAATGGCTCAAGGAACGAATCCCATATCCATTTAAAGGCTGGCTGTGAAGCTTGAATAATGCGGTGAAGCAACTTAAGCGCCGCAGCTAATGCATCGAAGAAAGTTGGGATTAAATTAGTAATCGTGTATTTGGCCAATGGTAACAGGATATTTTGATATCCCCAATCCAGGCCGTCCCATACATCTTTGACTACTGGTCTAATCGCTTTTAGCAATCCATCAATCGATTGTAGTAAGGGTGTGAAATTAAGCTTAGAAGCCCACTTAACGGTTGCTCCTGTCATGTCGTTTAACGCACCCAAAATGTCATTAACCATACCGAGCAGCGTTTTAAAAATAGATGTACCAACGCCGCCATGTTGCCAAGCCTTGTCAAATTGGCCGCCAAGTGCACTAACAGTATTAAAGATGTTTGTGAATATCTTGTAGAGATTTGATGCAATTTTCTCACCCGCACCACTATTCCAAGCATTACGAAATGCTACTGCAATATTATTAAGCACTTTTACTACAGCGTTCAATGCATTTAAAATTGATTGAATAAGCTTGGTACCAGTGTTGCCATGATTCCATGCATTATCAAACGCCTTAGCGATATCACCAATCAGCCCGACTAAATTTGTCACCAACGTAATGAGATTGGCAAAAATCCGTTCGCCCAGATTGCCGCCATTCCATGCACTACGGAATGAAGTGGCAATATCGTGGATCAGTTTCAATACATTATTCAGCGAATTGAAAATAGTTTGGACTAGCTTAGTACCACGACCGCCGCCACCTTCCCATGCTTGTGAGAACGCTTTGGCAATATCACCAATAATGTTAAGCATGTCTGCTAACAGCTGTAAGATAGCTTCTACTGTCTTCTGACCAGTACCGTTGTCCCATACATGCATAAACGATCGTCCAACATCGCTGAGCGCTCGTTCAACCTCTTTCCAAGCATACTTAGCAGCATCCACTACTGAGTTACCCTTGGCGTCCCAAGCTGCCTTCATTGGGTCGAACAGCTCACCTAAAATTTTTTGCAGTTTTTTAGCTGCATCAGTTGCGCTGTTGAATGGCTGACCTAATGGTACGCCGAAATTGACACCATCATCACCAGCTCCAGCATCAGTACCATCCGTCGATTGCAGTGGCGTACTTTCCGGTGCGTTTTGTGTTGGCGTTGAATCTGGTGCCGTTTGTGTTTCCTGCGGAGTAAAAGTCTCCTTTGGCTTTTTATCATAAGAGTAGTCTTCATCATCATTGCTCTTATCAAGAACATTCAGTTCATCAAAGCCCATCAAAGATTGCATGAGCTCTTTATTCTTTTTCTTGGTTGCTTCCATTGAGGCCTGGGACCGTTTATTTGCAGCCTCAATTGCTGCATTAGCAGCACGAACTTTGGCTGCACCTTGCTTATTAGACTCCGCAATTTGTCGATTTGCTTCACGAACTGAGGCTGCTTGAGCTTGATTTTGAGCGCGTATTTGTGCATTAGCCTCACGAACCGACTTTGCCTGGGCAGCGTTTTGTTTTCGAATCTCTTCGTTAGCCTTCTTAACAGAAGCAGAAGCTTTACTAGAAGCTGAGGCCGTGTCATTCAGTGCCTTAGACTGCTCATAAAGGCCCTGCGCACCTTGTCGAGCTTTGGAGTAACTCATACCCGTTAGTGCTGACGTGAACTGTGCCAACCATGATGTGGCTTTAGATAATGATGACATTAACGCATTCACGGCCGGAAGAACAAAGTTATAAATCGGATAGAATGCTGTCAGTAAATTGACCTTGATTTGATTCAGACTACTTGCAAACTGCGCGTTCGTCTTAAATGCTGTCATCATCCCAGTAGCAAGTTGCGTCAAGCCTTGGTACAGCAACCCAAATACGATTAATTGTGATGGGAGGTACTTCAACTGCTGGGCAATGCCGCCCAGGGCCCCACTGGTCCGTCTAGCACTAGAAGAGGCTTTGTTCATTGAAGAACTACTACTATTTCCAAAATTGCGTATCCGACTTGTTGCACTTTGAATACCGTTGCTAATGCGACTGAACCAATTAGAAGGCCCCTTACCGGAACCTGATCCTTTATTCATTGCGCTACTTGCCGCACTGCCGAAACGATTATACGAACCTGCCGCTCGTGTAGCAGCCGTCCCGGATTCACCCATCTCAGTATTGAGCTTACCAATTACAGATTTAAGTTCGTCACCACGATCAGAAACATAAGCATAGCTCTTGTTCAGACTATCATTGGAATTAATGAGCTTGTTCATCTTATCGCGTGTGCTCATGATGCTCTTTTCAAGTGCCGTGCTTTGCTTGGTCAGCCGGTCGCTGGCACCCATCGTCTTCATAGAATCCTGAACATCACGATAGGAGCCCTGCAACGCCTTCAACTGACGCCGATAGGTTTCAATTTTAACTTCGTTTTGATCCATAGCTTTAGAAATCTGCCGCAGTGAGTCCGGCACCGCTTTAAATTCTTGTCGCATTGATTGGGCTAGAGCTTTAGCTTGGTTTTGATAACGCGTCATCTGAGCTTGAGCGGACGCAACCTGATTATCAATTTTAATTCCTTGCGTCCCATTCTGTTGAGCGGTATTCAAGGACGTTTTTTGATTCATTAAGTCACGCATCTTGGCTTGAGCAGCTCGGGCCTGATCCATCTTTGCATTGATATCACTCAGCATGGCCTGTAAGTCCTGTTTTACCTTAACCCGGCTACCGGTAAACATCTTGCCAGCATTCTGGTTGACCTTGCTAGCCCCGGTAGATGTCGAGCTACTCATTCGTTCGAATGCAGTTTTGATAGTCTCGTTCAAACCGGACAACTGGTCTTGCAACTTTTGAACACCTTTAGAAACATCCATCGACTGCTCGGTCTTGTCCATACCGGACTTCGCACTATCAGCGGTCTTCCCCATCAATTTATCAATCATCGGTTGAACCTTGGCAAATTGTTGTTCCATTTGTTCAGTGTTCACTTTGAATAGCAGTTCAATTTCTTCAAGTTCCACGTTGTTTCCCCCTTCCTATGTAGTTTTTTTGAATTTTCGGGCTGTCTTAATCTTTTGCGATTGCTGCATTAGAAGCAACTGGTCCCGTTTCCATTCAGGAACAGAATCCGACGATGTACTAGTCGCTGTTTTGATAAATGGATAAGCCTCTTCAACCGATGGCATTTTGCTAGGGTCGTTCAAAGCAAATGCCATCATCTCAGCTTGCTTGTGATCCATTACCGCTCTCATTCGCATATCATCTATACGGTTACGATTATTTGCGATTACTTGAACCATGAGTTCACCAAAATCAAGTTCCCAAAAGTGGTCAGAATCAATCCCAGATTGCACGGCCAATGGGTAAATAGCACTTAGCAACTCAGAAACAGTCTGGTAATTATTGCTTAAAGTGTCGTCTCGGTCGTTGGTTCGTTGTCCAGAGTGACTTCCGATTCCGTATTCGTCTTCGAAGCCGAAGCTGTCTTGCCGAAAAAACCAGATTCCTGGAATAAGTCTGTTAGCACTGTAAATAAATCCATTGGGGCATGACCTTCATCAAAATATTTTTCAAAGGCAGCAAAAATGTCGTTATCAGTAACGCCGTGAGTTTGGTTCGAACCTTGCAATACGATAAGCATTTCATTCAATGGTGGCAA
Organism: Lactiplantibacillus sp. C232; assembly: GCF_023806725.1. Classification (NCBI taxonomy): domain Bacteria; kingdom Bacillati; phylum Bacillota; class Bacilli; order Lactobacillales; family Lactobacillaceae; genus Lactiplantibacillus; species Lactiplantibacillus sp. C232. The sequence continues at coordinate 16,136 of NZ_JAMSKZ010000020.1, read as the reverse complement.
TTTCATTCCGCCATCCGCACTCATAAAGAGCGACATCATAGATTTACCCAAGCGTTTTTCAATATTCAAAATATCACGGCCTGTTAACTTTAATTCAAGTTGTAATCCACCCATTTCAAACTTCTTAGTTGCTTTCTTTACTGTCATAACGTAGTTCCTCCATTTTTATTATTCGTCTCATATCAGCCTGCTGGCCTACTCGTCTCTTACTCAAGTTAATTATTATCTGGATAAAATGTGACGGTTCTAAGCTCCGGCGCTACTACTGGCCGTTGCAAAGTCCGGTCCGTCCGATACGATAATCGAAATCGTGTATTCAAGTGCTCCGTTGACAGCAACGTTACCCATTTTGACGGTATATGAGCCAGTGAAAGAAGCTGTCATCCCATCAGGATAAGTGACCTTCCATTTATATTGCTTATTGTCACCATTGTGCGTTAAAGCCGTTGCAAAGTTGCTGCCCTTGTACACAAAGGTAAAAGCTAACGTTGATGTATTTTCAATCCCAGGAACTGACTTCTTTTTCGTATCTGATAAATCAGTCACATCAATATTTTCTGGGTCTGAACCCATGTCAGGAACGGTCTTAATACCGCCAATTTCATCAAACTTAGTGCCATCCACTGACATTTCAAGCTTGGTCCCTGTTCCGGCAAGCCCGGCACTAGCGTCTGCAGCAAATCGTTGTAAATCAAATACTGTTAAATTCTTTTTCAATTTCAATCATCCTTTCAACTTTCAAATACGCGGTGACTAGTGTTATCAACAACACCAGTAAATCGTAATACAGTGCGATTCACACCCGCTAAATTGCTATCACCAATATCGCTTGAAAAGCCCATATCACCAAATGATGACATGAGCTTATTCGTGATTGCCGTTGTGCTACCTTCTTTTAAGAAGAGGTCAATTGTGATCGTCCATTCCGTTTGCAACTCTTGCTGATTAGCATCACGAAAATAGGCTTTATGTGCCGTGTTGTATACAGCGATTGGGAACACCGTTAAATTATCTGGGTACGTGGTTGAGACCTGTTTAATTTCCGGTATAGCCGTTAGTGCTTGATACACTACTGACTTCACATTAATAATTACCATCAACTACCCCCTAATTTGTTATGGAGTGCGGCCTCCACACTCTGCTTAATCATCTCTGGTGCCTCACGACTGGCTTGTTTGACGGCGGGGGTTAAAAACTGGCGGGCGGGTTGACCGCTTGTCCGATAGAATGTGTGTCCGTCGATTTCGATTTTAGGCATACCATACAGTTCACTCAGGTCAGTATCAACGTCATCAGCAGGAATGAACCAAGGCGTTTGCCTGTACACTGGTGTAAATCCACCGGGTAAATCTTTTTGCGACTCCTCACCTACTCGTCCAGTACCGAGCTCACGAAATAGCGCTACTGGGTCATCGGACCAGACACGACCGACAATCTTGCCATCACTATCGACAACCTCATATTTAATACTTCGAGCCAACTCACCATTTCCATACTTAACGCTGGATTGAAGTTCTTTGACTGCATAGCCCTCTGCTTTCTCAACAACATCAAAAGTAGCATCCCAGATGGCATCGTGAACCACACTGGGCATTTTTTTGAGCTGAGCTTTCAGCTTATCACTGCCACGCCATTCAACTTCAGCCATCCTATTCGCCTCGTTTACGTTGCTCTAAAGTGATATTTTTATGGGTGCTGAATGTTTGTATCGAATTGATAACGTAATCTGGCTCGCTATCTTTAGTAACATTGACACAAACACCCCAATTTTCTTGTTGACCTTCATTGATCTGATTACCTTGATACTTACCAGATTTAATGTACTTAAGGTCTTTGCCCCAGATTTGCGCATTCACTGAACCGCCAGCAGCTTGAATGTTCATCCTCACTGCAATTGGATTGCTCCATCCCGCCGTAATGACATTACCTTCATCATCGTGGCCTGATTGTTGTTGTCGTAAATAAACAGTTGTCAGGTCTGTTGGTCTAAGGCGCATTAGAATCGCCTCGTTTTCGCGACTCGGTAAGGTGCTAGCGCGGTTTTAATTATGTTAGGTAGTCCCAGTTCAAACGATTGAGAAACGCCGCCTTCTGACCGCGATGCTTCGCCTTCTGTTCCTTGCTCGTTGTACATGATAATGGCAAGCCGTTTTGCCTGAATTAGAATCGGTGTCGAGAGTGAAGACCGGGTATAATCCAAGCACGTTTGAACAGCATCATCAAAGATGTCATCAACCACCGCAGCATCCGGCGTGTCTTTCTTAACACCTAATCGCGTATATAGTCTTGTCAATTGTCCCGCCTTATCTGGTGGGCTTGGTTTAGCCATACGATCATCCTCTATTCTTCGTCGTCTGTTTCTAACTGAGCATTATCGGCAGTTTTCTCGTCCTTCTGCTTATCAAGACAAACAAAAAGCTCATCATTGAACGCGTCTTGCGTAATGCTGAGCTCATCACCTTTTTTATACCGAGTATCTTTATACCGAATTGGGTAATCTTTAACGCGAACCTTCATTATCAATCACCTCTAGGCTAAAACCTGAGCTTGAAATACCTCATCCGCCGCGGCAAACGCTGGAAGCGCAACTGCTGAGGCTTTTTCCCAAGTCCCAATTGGATCATTAGTTTCGGTATAAATCATATCGTAAACATTACCCACAGCGTTAATTTGCGCTGGGCCACTGAATTGTGCTAACTCTTCTGGAGTTGGTCCAAACACTTTATTACCAATCGGGTCATCGTTCATTAAGACAAGTCGATTTTCTGGGAAGTAACGACTCTTGGTAATCTTGCCATCTTTTCCGACTTGGGTATATTTTTGATCATAAGTCCGAAAAATCGGTAAACCTTGTGCCTGCATGAAGGTGTCAAAGTCGGCTTGTCCAAGTGCCCGAGTAGAGTTACCATACACGGCTTGTAGAACTTTGGTATTAGTCGTAATCAATCGATAAATCTTCCGACTAGTTAGCGCCCGGGTTGGTGTAATATCCATCTTATCGCACCAGCGCGTAATATCACCAAGGATATCCGCGTCGCCGTTATCCCATGTAGCAGCTCCAGTCAAAGCTTCCTGATGTTCAGTCGGAACTTGATAATCAAGTTGGACAGCAAGTTTACCACTTTCATCTGGCAAAATAGTCTTACCTGTTGCTAAAACGTCCATAGCGGTCTTTTCAATTCGTGCTAAAACGCCTTGATTGAGCACATCAAAGTCGTTATAAACGTGTTGTTGCAAGTAGCTAGCTTCTGCAGGCGTCCGCGGATTGAGCATCGCATACAAATCTTTTTCTTTAATCTGCATCTTGCGCTTAATCAAAGCCAGTTCGATGGCAGCGCCCGAGGCAGACCGACTGCCAATTTCGGCTTCACTATCAAAAGCCGCATAGGATGCAATCACTGGAATTCGATTTTGACGTTTCAAGATATCAACAGTTAGTGAGTTGACTTTGATTGCTGGGAATAGTTCATCACCTTGCATCGCTGGATACTGCCGATTCAATGAAAAATCGATTAAATCATGTTGCGTGAATAAATCTGAAATTTGAGCCATTTGTTTTCTCCTCCTTTAATTAGGCTTGTGATACGGCGGCGTCCGTATCAGTGAAAGTAATCTTCTTTAATGCCGTGATAGCCTCAGCTGTTGGCGCCACTGGTAAGCGTTGGCCAAATAAATAGCCTTCAACAATCACGCCAACCATTTGAGGACCATGTGTAACGTCCACTTCATTAATCGTGACTCCTTCCGCCTTAGCGTCATTAGTTGGATAAATCGTGCCGGCTGGAATAACTTTATGTCCAAAAGCATCCGTCTTCACCGCGTAACTGGTGTCATCAACCTGCCGTGAGAATGATACGAACTTTTCAGATGCCATGAAATTCTTTTGTTCTACTGTTCCTTTATCAAATACATAGGCCATAATCTAGTACCTCCCTATTTTGTCGCCCATAAACTGGACTTTGCTGGCTTTTGCGAGTTATTTAATTTTTCAGCTGCTGTTGCACCTTCAGATTTATTTGCGGATGTATCAGCACCCGGCAATGTGGTCCCACTGCTTGCGATTCGCTTATCGATTGCTTGCTGTAAGCTCTCTGTAAATGACTTACTGATTGCAGTGTAAGCCGCCTCCACGCCTTTATCATCTGCTAAAACATCATCACCAAAAGCCGCAATCAGCGCTGTCGGCAAATCGTCTGCACCCAGTCGGGCCGTAACTTTAGCTTTATTTTCAACAATAGTTCCATGGCGCTGTGATTCAGCAAGTTGCTTGGTTAATTGGTCTTTATCATAGTTAGCCTTTTCCAAGTCAGTCATCTTGTCGTAATCTTTTTGCTGCTGGGCTTCACTAGCCTGTTTTTCATCATGTGTTTTAATTGCCGAAGCAATCAGCTTATCAACACTTGATTGCCAGTCCTTTTCACTAGCAAACGATTTAAACGGCGTATCTGCCTGATTGTCTTGGTCAGAGTCGTCATTGTTGCTATTTTGATTGGCGTCGGTTGTGTTAGGCGTGCTATCAGCCGTCTGATTGCCACCTTCATCCCCGCCAGTTCCATTATCACCGTCAGCAAACATCTGTAAATTCATCTTTAGTTTGAGTAGCTTTTTCATAATTAAATTCCTCCACGCCCACGCATTTCCGATAACTCAGGCCACAAAAAAAGCACCCCGTGCATTACTCTAAGAGCCCCACACATTGTGCTAAATTGACCGTGGCGTCATTATCAGACCCACGCATGCTATTTAGTTTGAGTAGTTTAGAGACGTGCTCAGGTCATCCATGCTAATCCTGATGGAACATTGTCGAAAGGATCATCGTGGCGGTTTGTATTGCTGTTACTTGATCATATCCTTTATTAAGTGCTTCTTCATAACATGTTAGAAATGCATCCGTCATGAGCTTAAAGCCTTGCTTCGTGTCATCATCAAACGTCAAGCCCTTCATTGCCATCTCGGTGTAACGCATTAAATCCGAATTATCTTTACTCATCGTGTTCTCCTCGTCGTACTAAAAAACGCCCAATCAAAATGATTGAACGCCCTACATTGCAACAATAACGATATCTTGCCATTGGTCACGGATTTTCTTGCCATCAATTACATAATCAAGAATCTCATCAACGTCGTCAGTATCTTTGAAGTGATAATCAAAATCACCATTATCTTTAGAAATGATACGTTTGCCCTCACTGTCAAAGCCAATGTACCACTCAACATCATTGATTTTGATTTGAACCTCCATACGAACATCTAACGCAAATCGAAGTTGCTCCAAAGACTCTAAGTGATCCGAATCAGCTTTTACTCGTCTTACCACCATCTTTATTCACAATCCTTTCTGCAATCGTTAATTTCCGCCCAGGTTCTTCACGCCGGGGAACAATCTTGCCATTTTTCTTTGTAACGCGTAACCAGGGATGCGCGTGTGGCACAATCGTGTGCATTTTAGCATTACCATGGTCGGTAAAATCAATGTCCAGCCGGGCCTTTCCTGTCTTACCATAATATCTTCGTGTAACTAGTTGTCCATCGACATAACGGTCAAAAACTGAGTTGGCTTCCTGTTGATACGGAACACCGTGCACTTCACCAAAATTGTGTACATTGTTCAACGCAAATTGTTCGCGCCGAACCTCGCGCGCTACTTTCAACAGGTTCTGATAACTATCACTGTCATTATACTTCATCGTTTGAAAATCTTCGAATGTTTCGGGTACGTTATCTCCACCTAAAATCCGTTTGTATTCATCATACTGGGTAGTATCATACCGACGATTGCCAACCCGATTATCTAAACTATCGAAAGCCTGCGGACCATGCTTTAAGATTACTGCCTGGCGCCAATCTTGATAAGTAGCATCAGGCTTCAACTTAAGTTTTTCGCCAGTAATTGGATCATTTGCCGTCCGTGGTAGCATGTACTTGCTATCTGACAAATAGATGATCGCAACAGTTCGGCAAAACGGATGCAACGGTGGAAAATTTACGTTTACTTCTGCTTCATTCACATTAAATATTCGCCCATCAATATTTCGACAAATCTTTGACGTTCGCATATCTAGCACAGCAACCAGTTGGTACGTTTTAACACCACGTCTTTTCCATTCATTGAGCTTCGTTTGATTATGAAAGTAGTTGGCTTCTGTTCTAATCAATCGTCGTGTATTGTAGCTGCTAGCTCCAAACTCCTTAGCTAAAGCTTGTACCATGTCACGCTCACGCATACCACTCATCTGCTGAGCCGTGAATAGTTCACTGAGTCGGTCGGCTAGTTGGTCCGTGTTATGCCAAATCCGTTTAGAGTAGTTCTTGCCTTTAAACGGCGCATCTAATGTAGCCTTAACGTACTTCCCTGACAACTCTTTAAACCGTGTTATTGGTTCGTCTGGGTTCACTTTAACTGTTACCATCTCTTTACCCGTTTTAGGGTCAAAGATAGTTCTAGTGTGCATTTTAGGCTGACTATCAGCGCTCACGCCCGGAAGAATGACGTCTTTATCAAAGCCACCTATAATACTCTCGTTAGTTGCCTGATCAAGTGCTTCTTGAATTACCTTGGTATAAAGGTCCGTGGACTTCTCAATCTCAACAGATGCCGCTTGTTTCACCGCAATGTAGCTCTTAGCCTTGAGCTCTTCCAATCTGGTAATACGGCCCTTAGCTGCCATCCGTGATAGATAGTTGGTAACCTGCTTCTTCGACTCTTTATCATTGATATTATCAGCCAGAGCCCGCAACGTTACTAGTTCAGTCGGACTGACTTTCGTGTTAAGAATTTGCTGCGCCTCGGACCCCGTCGTTTTACCATCTGTAAAATATCTTTTATATATCTGTGATACCTCACCAGTCAAATAGTTCTGAGCACGCATGTACGCCCTCGCAATGATAGTCGCTTGTTTGGTTGCAGCATCATGTGATTTCTGTTCGCTCTGAACGGCTCGCAGTTGCCAGTAACTTAACTTGCGTTTGTCATCCGCCACTCCTACACCTCCGAGCTTATAAAATCAAATACAGCAAAATTAAAATGCCTGTAATTGGCTTCCATCCAAGCGAAACTAATCCAAGCATTTTAATTATCACGATCACAAATACACCAATCGTTTTAATGATTTTATTCAATTCTGAGTTAATTGCCCTTCACCACCACTTGCAAATTCTGAGGATATTGTGCTGAAATATCTTGTAGTCCGTGTAATAAGGTCTCACACAGAACTTTGTTATCAGCACTGGGCTCAATCAATCCAATAAACAAGCCACCATTTTCTTTAATAGTGGCGTTAGATAGCTCATTAGTGATGGCTTGACCAAGCACCGAAACAGCAGCACAAACTAGGTCATGGCCCTTAATAGCACTATTCGCGTGGCCCGTTATCTGATAACTCACTACCTGCTTTTTGTTTAAATGAAACGTTGCCAGAATCATCCGCAGTTACCTCCTCGTTATCTGTGGCGGGCTCGCCGCCCATAGCTTTCTGCTGTAGCTTGAGTGCTTTTTCCTTTTCCTGATCCAGCATCTTAATCAACTCTTGCGGGTCATTGGTCCCAGGCAACCACCCGAGTGATACCAATTGCGGAATGACACCTTCAGCATTCTTGATATTGCTAATGACATCCGCCATGTTGACTGGAATATCAGGAACAATATTAATTGTCGCTCCGGAGGCATCTACTGACTGGCCTTTAAACGCTAAAATGTTCTGCATCAGTTGTAGACGCTGACGAATTCCACATGTTAAGTATCGCTGCTTAGTCGCTAACAATTGGAGTAAACCGAACAGCTTGTATTTCATAGCTTCACCGCTAATCGTCCCTGCAAAGTTTTCGTCATTCATGTTAGGGACGTAAGACGTTTGATGAATGTCATCCTTAATCGACTTAACAAGTACTTGTAGCTGTGATTCGTCAAAGCTCTTGGTCAACCATTCAACGCTAGCACCCTGGTCGCCTTTACCAGGCGCTTCTAGAATACCGTCCTTCAAGTTAGCTCCTTCACCGTCCTCGCCCTCATCTAGGGTAAAGCCATAGACTACCAGCAAGGCATCCACGAAGTTCTTTTTATCGGTGATACGGTCTGACTGTAATTCGTTATAGGCGTTGATTAGGCTAATCGTTTGCTCAAAATCACCTTGACGCTCTTCGTTATTACGATACTCAATAAGTGGGACACCATTAAAATAATGTTGAATGGCCTTAGGTTTGCTTGCCAAATTAGCATCTGATAGCACTCGTCCTGTCTTGGTTCGATACTGAATAATCCAGTGGGCCGTATAGACAGTAATCAAATAACCCTTAGCATTACCAAGCAGGTCCTTCTTTTCCACGTAGTAAATACCAAACAGCGGATTTTTATCTAACGTGTCATCCGTTACCAGCACACAGCCGCGCGGATCAATTTTTTCAATTGCCAACTCGGTAGTTGCGTCTGACACCTTTTTGATGTATAGCAGCTCATAGGCACACCCAAACACGCTTAAATCTTTCTCCATCTCCGTATTATGCGAATCAATATCCATTTGGTCCTGAGCATCCGTAATGGCTTTAATATCCTTACCGTTCGCCGGTGAAATGGATACCGGATTACCAGTTGTAAAGCCGGTAATCATGTCAGTAATGTATTTGGCGTGGTTCGTCATTACCTTTTCATCTGCACGATCCAACTTAGCCGCCATCTCAAGATTTCGGCTTAAGATGTGCTGATTACCCTCATAGTAGTGTTCCAACATGTTATAACGGTCAATACGTTGCTGTTGTTGATTGATAGCATAGTTAATTACATCAAAGCTAGGGTTTTCAATATTGCCAGCCAATTCACGGTCAATCGCAACGTTGGACCCGCGCTTCTTGTTCAAATCATACTGCATCCGCTCACCTCCTATCCTCTTAATCCCTTTGGCTTCTTAATTGTCCGTGCCTTGAGCCGTTCGTGTGTGTTATAGACGGCATACCGTAACGCGTCCATTACGTCATCGTTAAGCTTGACGGGTAAGCCCGTAGCCTCATCCCAGACATACTGATAGATTTCATCTAAGAAGGCATCAATCGCTTCTTTGATAACAAAAAAGTGGCCTTGCTTCATGCACTTAGCCACCGACTCGATTCCTGATAAAACCGATTTTTTAGCATTGAACGCCTTGAGCCCTTCACGTTGGAAGCGTGCAACGTGTTCGGGTCTCGCGCTATCAGCCCAAAACTTAACATTTCGGCCATAGCGATGCTGAATATCTTTTGCAATCTCTACCCAGTAATCAATCTCTTCAAACTGACGTGTATGTTCTTCAATCAAATAAGTATTGCCAACTCGATCATCAGCCATTACAACAATCGTTCCTTTATGTTCATAGCCCCAGTCGACTCCCGCATAGTAAGTTAAGTCTGCTGGCAATTGAGCCCGTGGAATAATCATTTCGTCCTTATTAAAATCTTTATACACCATACCTTCACCAGATACCCATAGACCGAGTATTGCACGGTCGTAAAACACTCCGGACGGCGTACCCGCTTTTTGATGTTCAACGTATTGTGGGGGCAAAAAGGTATTATCATCGATTGTAAAATGGAAACTAACGATTCCTGCTTTAGGATCATCGTTATCAATATAGCTGGCTTTCAAGTAGTGAGTCGGAACGTCTGGGTTCGTATCGCAAATAATTCGCGCACCTTGTGCTGAGCACCGATTAAGGATTTCATTGAATACCTCTTCATTAGCAAGGCTAGCTTCGTTAATATACGCCCCAAACGAGGTCATCCCACGAATGGCACCCAGCCCTGCAATAGACCCGGTAAACGTCTGCACAATTTTCACGCCAAACAGTGTGAAAGAGTTATGCTTGTCGAACTGAAAGTTAATGTCATATTTATTCGTCAGTTCCTGTAATACGTTGTTTTGTAGCGACTTGCTTGAATACCCCGCTAAAATGTACATTGGTTCCTTGACCCCTAATTTGTCAGCAACCTGACGAACACGCCGCAGTTCCATCAAGAAGGCGTCATTATCAACGACAGTTTTACCAGACCGAACAGCACCATAGTTTATCAGTAGTCGCCAGTCCGTCCGCCGCAAGGTTTTCAGCACTTGAACTTGTTTCGGCGTATATAGCTCACTAATTGCCATCGCTATCACCACCTAGGACGTCATCCAATTTATCCAGATATTCAGAAACTTTTGCTTCAGTACTATCGGTTGAGGCATTCATAATGCGAGCTTTAGACTCTGCAATATCCGCGTCAGCTTTAAGCTTGCGAATCTGTTGTTCAACAAGCTTATTGTTATCCGGATAACGCTTCAGTATTTCCTTAGTAGCGCTTATCCGTGTTTTCAAATCAGCTTCTTTGTGCTTCTCGTACACACCGTCAGCAGTGCCAATATAAACCGTTTCTTTGGTTTCGCCTCTAGCGATACTAGTAAGCAACTCAACGGCTTCTGTGGCGTCCATAATGCGTTTGGAAGCTATTTCGGCCATTCGCTCATCGATGTAAGATTTAATTGCAGGTTTTTGCAGGTTTTCAGTAGCTATAGAATGTGCAGACCGGCTTTTGTATCCAGCTTTAATTGCAGATTCTTCCTTTTTTCCGGACTCGATGTACTCGTCGGCAAACCTCTGCTGTTTGGGCGTTAACTTTCGTTTCATTACATACCACCACACCTCCTGATTTTATTACTAGAAACCACTATACATGATTAAATTTCTATTGCTTTTACACTTTCGTCACTCTATAATTTATGATAAACAAACATATATCTCTTCACCCAAGGCATACCGTTCTGTTCATTCTATGGATTTCAACGACTGTTCTTGCCTTGAAAGGGGTGGTTAGTATGAAGGATTTAAATATTATATTCAGTATCATTAATTCATGTATTTCAATCTTGAGTACAATCGAACAGTGCGGGTGAAGAGATATGTGCTTGTTTAACCGTTCTTTTGAACGGCTTTTTATTTACTGATTTTTCCAAACTAAAAGCGCCATGCTGTTTAGCACGACGCTTCTTATCCTTGTACCACTTATCTAGCCGGGCATCAGCCTGCACCCATTCAGGCGGCTCGTACCCGTATTTGCTGTGAACCATTATCGCTATGACACCTCACCATACTTTCAGTTTAAATATTAAACTTATTTCAAAATTGCTATTTAAAACTTGATATACTAAAATATTTTTGTAAAAGTATATATTTATTTAGGAGGACGTTATTGAAATGACAAATAATATGCAGGAAGAAAAAGAATTGATAAGTGACATCAAATCTAGCATTAAACCTGTTGGTCAAACAGCCGCTCAATCTATAATATTAAATCTTGGTGAAAAAGCACCCATACCAATAATCTCAGCAATCATAGGTGTTTCTAAAAATTTAGCAGATGATCTAGCGCAAAGAGAATTCAGCCAGTCTGTCGTAAATATACTGGAAAAATGCATATTCGAAATAGATGATCTTGATACACAAGTGCAATCCTTACAGGGCTATCAAAAAGACACTTTAGGAAAAGCTCTCTACTATACTTGTATAGCCTATGATAGTGAGATTTCTGATGAGAAAAAAGATTATTTAAAAAAATTAATCAAATCCGACTTATTAAATTCCAAAAATTTAAGTTTAGACTTGCAGGATCTATACTTACTATTAATTCAGAGTGTTCCAGCATACTCTTTACAATTTTTGAACAAAGTTTACACCACTTTTGGTACAAGAACCGTAAGTCAATTTAATGATAGCGTAAATAATGATGATCAAAATAGTCAAAAATGGCTAGATTTACAATCTAATTGGATTAAAAATAATATAAAAATTGCCAGTTTAAGTCTTGAGATTGAAACAATAGTTGAGCCGTTAATTCTCCACGGACTAATACGAAAAACAACTCTCGGTGTCTTAGGTGGGACAAGATACATATATAATGTGACTAAAGTGGGGGAGTCTTTCATAGAATATCTTCGCCCCCAAAAACTATCAAGCTCTCACACGAAACTTTGACGGTGATCTCTAAAAATGATGGACTCGGCTTGCTATCAAAGCTAAGTCCATCATTTTTTGTTGTCTTTAACTAATATGCCAGTAGTGATAGAGTACTCTCACTCTAATATCTGCTGGCTATTTGCTTGGTAGGATTCAAAACTACACAACAATTGCAACCCGTCATCATTACTGACTTAAACTATCAATCGTCTTCCTCCCTTTGGGCACGGTCCGGCGTTTAATCTGCTTAATAATGGCACTTAATTCAGTTATGCTTATACTATAATTTATAGAAAGGAGGTCATATTATGAATTTAATTCCTGTTATTTCTAGAGACCTATCAGAAGTTGGGTATAACTCAAGCACTCAACAGTTAGAAATTGTATTTAACAGTGGTGGAGTCTATCTGTACAGCGGTGTCACATCTGACGAGTATCAAGGCTTAATGAATGCCAGTTCTAAAGGCCGATACTTTCACGCTTTCATCAAACATTATCCGTATATGCGCATAAACTAATCCATATTGACAATAATCACTGCTGGACCATCAAAGCTAAAGACTTTCTGGTCTCCAACAGTGATTTTTGCTTGCTCCTCTAACTGTAAGCTAACGGTCTGAATACCTAAGCGAGATTCTAATTCCTTCGAAAGCTCCTTAGTTGTTACATGCTTTAAGTCCATTATTTCATCTTCCTTTCCTAAAATTGACGTAGCCTGCTGGACTCGAACCAGCGACAACCTGATTAACAGTCAGGCGCTCTACCAACTGAGCTAAGGCCACAATAATAATCAATTAGAGCTATCAGAAAAACGTTTATTTGTCGCCCTAACCAATTATCGATAATACTAATTTACCACCAATTTATTGCTATGAAGTCCGGCTTGAGTTCGGAAAAAGTTCGGTTAAAGTCCGGTTTGAGTTCGGTTTTGATAAATATTCAGGTCTTCTAGATAGTAGCTCTGTGCAAACTGTAGCATTGCCAATGGCTTCCAGCGGTCAAAATACTGAGTCTTGCTGTAGCCAATATCCATGTAGCACATCGTGTCACTGTATCCTTGCAGATATAGCCGATCTAATATCTCCTGGCACTCATGATCACACCGAGCCATTGCCTGAATAGTCTGTCGGACAATCTGCTCTGCATACAGGCGGCGTGTAATCCGATCCTCAGCCGAATTACCAGCTGGGGCCGACTTAGGCATGCCATCCATGCTAGGCGATTTTAGATCAGCGACCGAATGGCCGGACGCCCGAACTGCTTGCGGTAACTTCTTATCCAGGAACCGCCGCACCTGTTTAATTGTTTTCTCCTGGTCAATTGGTGGAAAAATTTCATCTGAAATAACTTGCTGTTCACCCATCATGTGCCCCTCCGCTTTCGTATGCTATAATTAACTTATTCGGAATTAGTTGTAGCGCGGTCAGCGATGGCAGCGCTTTTTTATGTTATACTTACAACGGTCATTCGAGTGGTCCCGTGACTGGTCGCCTTAGTAGGCGGCTTTTTGTTTACTATCGCGATTGCTCAACTCCGCAATGTCAGCAATGAAGTCCTGGCCGCTTTGTGCCTGTTGATCAGTTTTCAGTGCCGCATTCATTTCCAGGTTGGCAACCGTGGCTTTCTCCCTGATTGCTTTGGCGTATTCGATGTCAGTCATGCCTGTTCACCCACCAAATTACTGATTCAATAAACAGCAATACGCCAACTGACGTTATCAAATACCCTATCAATTGCAACGGAGAAGAGTTCCAAAGGAATTCAAATATTTGTTTCATTTGTCTGCCTTCACCGTGTAACCATCAAGCCACGCACGGGCAAACATGTCACTATGATTAATAATCCAGTCGCCAATATCACCTTTCTGATATCCATAAACAACTGCTTGGATCATAGCTCTGTAAATTTCGCCCCCAATAGAAATTAAGTCATTAAGACCGTGTCCGGTTACAATGTATCCAGCAACGTTTTTAGGAATAACAGGTAATCCGGCATACTGTTGCTGGAACTCTTTGTCAGTCATTAAAGTATGATGGTTAAAATTGTCAGTAATAATCCAATCACCAACACTTACTTTTTTATTGATTCCTGACATATATATTTCTGGGCTGTGTCTTTCTTCACACATTGTTCCAATATCTATCATGTCATATTTCATGAATAGATCCGAACTGCCATCAAACTGTTCAGCCTCAATCGGCTGTTTGAGATATACTTTCATTTGTCTTCCTCCGCCGGTTTAAAAATGTCATTCTCATAATCGTAACTGACTTCATTATCCTCAAACGCCGTTAAAAGCTTGTCAACGCCGCCGCACTTAATCACCATGTTGCGGCTATCTTTATTAACTAATTCCCGTGAATCCTCTAGGCCAAAAATCCAGCCGTTATCAATCATCAATAAATCAAAATCAAGCTGTGAATCGTTTTCGTGATTGTCCGCATACTCGGCGCGCTCACAACCTAAGTCCGTGAACTCGGCGTCATCAAACCCATCTGAACCAATTGCTTGGTACTTGGCTTTGCCCGGCGTGTCGGCAAAAATAATTTTTCCCATGTCGCCCCAATAATTGTGATATGAAACTTTATATGCTTTCATTGTTATTCCTCCAGTAGCTCTGGTTTCTCGTGCACGTTGCTAATTATTTCGGGAAATGTTTGTGCGAACTTGATATCATTATCCCATTCGCTTAGACAGGCATATAAAGGCTTTTCGCCACAGTAAAATCCAGCGTAATCTTCTCGCCATTCTACTTTTAAATAATCGGTAACTTTATCCCCGTACATCATAGATGATGTGGCTAAAATATCGCCTTCATAAATATCAATACAGTTTGCATCTTTCAAGCCAGTAAATTTTTCAAGCACAAACAGTGCTCCAATTCCATCTGCTTTACCATCGTTAGAATAACTACCGTTGCTATCAGTGCTAGCTTCTGCCCAATAGGCTTGGTCATTAATAAATTCGATATTGTCAGGTAATAGCATTTTATTCTGAATTTTGTCCCACGCTCTGAACTTAATCATCGTCGCCATCTCCATTATCCGTTAACATTCTCAAATAGCCGGTTAGTGCTGCTAATCCCTTTTTAGTAAACGACATGCTTACCACTTGGTCATTTTTTCTAGTAAACTTTTTGATTGCCGTAACCGTATATGTTCCGTCATGATTATTCTGAATACCCAACATGTTTTCTAAAACTTTAGGTTCTGTAATTGCTACTTGTTCATACTGCATTTTCAATCCTCCGAATTCATTAGCACCCAGCCTAAAGTAAGCAATGAAATAATGATCGTACAAGTTGTTCCTACAACTATTCCACCCTCAATAAATATATCAACTAGGGTTGTTACACCAAGCACACTCGAAAGACAGATAATTATTCCAAGTTCAATTTTATTTTTAGTACTCATTTTTAATCCTCCCCGAACGCTTCGAACGCCCGCTTACGTTCCTCGTTAGTTGGTCCCTTGACAATTATCATGCTATGTCGCTCTCTTTCATGAATACTAACCAATGGGTTTTGCCACGTTTATCGCCAAACAGCGGTTGGTAACCAATCGCATCTAGCAGCTCGCTCAGCTTAATTTGCTCTTCATTCCACTTAAAAACCAGTGTTCCATGCGGCTTCAGCACTCGCATGCATTCGGTAAATCCCTGCCGTAGGTCAAAAGGCCATGTCTCGTCCAGTGTTCCATACTTCTTGGCCAACCAACTCGATTCACCCGCATACCGTAAATGAGGCGGGTCAAAAACGACCATGTAAAATGAATTATCGTCAAATGGCATGTTACGAAAATCGGCTACAATATCCGGTTTAATCTCAATTACTCGATCATGGCTAGAATTGTTATCAGTAGCCGTAACCGTTTCATTCCGCTTATCCATATATGTTACGTTCGGATTATGCTTATCGAACCAGAACATTCTTGAACCGCAGGAAGCATCCAGAATCAATTTGGTTCTTGACATTTACCCACATCCTTTTTATTCTCCTCAGCGTGTTGCTTCATGCGCCGGTGCTTCCGTTTAATTGTCGAACGTTTCTTAGTATGTTTAGGCATCTTCGTCCTCCGTGATTTCATCTATTTCTACTCTAGGATTTCGTTTATCAACGGCAAATTCGTCCTGGAATCCTGTGATGTGCTTTCGATTATCGTTGCCTAAAAGCCCAGCCTTCAT